>CAUZKS010000113.1:0-6618 GCA_963580625.1 Dehalococcoidia bacterium
AGTTTTCTAAGGCGATGGGTTTAGGAAGCGCTCGAGATACCGATCAATCAGAACTCATGGAGGACTTGAACGGTAGATATTTGTCAGCATCTGGACCAGATCGACCTTGATTCGACCGCTACTTCGCCCGATCAATGCCTGACTTGTTTCGGGATGGGTGATGAGTGGGTGAATCTGTGTATGTGCTGCATCTACAGGAACGCTGGTTGTTACGATTCGTCCAAGAACAAGCACGCGACCGGGCATTTCAACGATGTCGGCCTCCCGAACATGAAGTCGCACATTCCGGGCGAGGAGTGGAAGTGGTGTTTCGTCGAGGAAATCGGGTGGTAATAGGGTCCGGCTGGAAGGCTATTTGATGGCGGTCTCGTTCAATTCAGGTTTTGGACGAAGGCGGGCCGGGTGAAATGCGAGCAACGACTCCGTCGTTCGCGAGTAGTCGGGAATCCAGTTACGGTCTTTGCTCTTACGGCTCCTGGTCGCACAACCAGCGTTCCTAGACTCCCATCTGCGTGGAAACGACGGTCTGGGCGTGTGAAACGAATACGGATCTGCTGGTCTGCTGGTAGGACGCCAGATTGGCATAATCGCATGCCCATTGATGTTGTTCAGTGACGCGGCCCACCTCTAAATGTAGGAGGGGTTCGGTGGTGGTTAATTTCTGCCACCAGGCCCCTCTAGCCGCGTCCCATCGGCTTCTTGCCGGTCTTCTCTTCGTACAGCTTCCAGGTGTTCTCGTTGAAGGGGTAGTAGCGTCCTGGAGGCCCGGGGTTGGCCTCCAGCTCTGCTTTCACGACCTCTTCCACTTCTTCACGCTCGCGGGCGATGCGAATCACATCGTCCACCGTCTCGTGCGGTACTACGACTACGCCGTCTTCGTCTCCGACGATTGCATCGCCGGGTCGGACAAGCACGCCGCCGCAATTAATGGTGTCGTTCACCCCCCACGGGACCATTACCGCAGGGCCTTGCTTGGCAGTTGTGCTGTGTGAGTAGACCGGGTATCCGTAGCCCTTAAGAATGGTGGAGTCTCGCACCGAGCCGTCGGTAACGAGTCCACCTACTTCGAGCTGTTTCAGGCGCAGGAATTTGATGTCGCCGCCGATCGATTCCCATGGTCCAATGGCTGATGCAACGAGCACCTCGTACGGACCGCATTTCTCAAATGCGACGTACTCAGGCGAGATCAACCCCTTCGGCATATCGTCCCAGATATCGTTTCGCCACGGGACGAAACGCAGCGTGACTGCTCTACCCGCCATCTTCATTTCCGGGTGAAGTGGTCGTGCGCCGTGGATGTATGACGGCGGCCACTTCATTACCCACAGGGCGTCGATAAGCGTGGGCGTCGGGATAGTCTTGAGGATTTCCAGGGTTTCGTCCGAGATCGGCGGGAGGTGGTCGGCCATTCTTGGCTCCTGTGTTGGACGGTTGAGATAGTTGGTTAGCGAGGTTGTGTGCACATGGTAGGGGTCGAATGGTGTCGACCCCAAGAGCGTGTGCATTACTCCTTATCCCGATGGGAAAGGCCAACCGAATTCAAGGGTGAGTGAGGACTAAGGTCTGCCGGTCAAGAATGCCTTTACCGAAAAGCCTGTTGGTGAAGTTCCCTCGGCTTCGCTGGGGATGACGGCATCAGCGTGGTCGCGGAAAGCGGACGGGCGAGCGCCGCCCCTCCGGGGTCGTAGGTGGTCCCTATTCAGGCACTGCCCCATTTCGAAACTTCCAAAGAGATGTTACGAGTGCTGCGGATGCTGCTACAGGCACGTTCAGCGCGCGTCCTTCGCGCACTACCATGCCGAGGAGATGTTCGATTTCCAGTTGATTCCCAGCTCGGAAATCGCCCTGGAGTGAGGCCTGCGCCTCTGCCGCTTCGGCGATGCCATCGCGCAGCTTTTCGTCCACCACATCCGGTGCGAGGTTCACACCCTTGGCCCGCGCGACTCGCTCAACGTCTTCCATCACCGACCGAACGGTGTACTCGCCCCAGGGGCTGTCCAGCACTTCGACAAAGGAGCCGCGGGAAGCCGTCATCACGGTGCCGATCGGCCCTACGTTGACCAGCTTGGTCCAGAGGATGACCGCTATGTCATCTCCGATGTCCGGCTGGATGCCTTCTTTGTTGAGGAGGTTAAATACCGTCCCCGTGCGCGCCGTCCGAGAGCCATCCTGCTCTCCGAACGCTATTCGCGCTGTCGAGCCGGACTGGTGAATCACTCCCGGTTCGGGGCGGCCCGTCTCGATGTAAGTAGCGCCCGCCATCACGTGCTCCCAGCCATAACGCTCAGCGATCACGTCGGCGCTGTCGACGCCGTTCTGGATGGTCAGCACCGTCGTGCCGTCCTTGAGTAGTGGCTCGATTAACGGTAGCGCGACCTCGTTGTGGAACAACTTCACGGTGTAGAGGATGAAATCAACCGGGCCGACCTCAGTGGTATCCGAGGTGACCTGTGGGTGTACGGTGAAGTCACCCCAGTGAGTCCGGAGTTGGAGGCCGTTGGCCTTCATCGCATCGAAATGCGCGCCGGGTCGGGCAATAAACGAAACCTCTTCGCCGTGGCGCGCCAACACGCCGCCGTAGTACCCGCCGACCGAGCCTGGGCCGATGACCGCTACTTTCATTCTGGGGTTCTTCCTTTGTCGATGCGGGGCAACGGATTCGACCGCCCTGCCCTGTTCCGTATTGTGGGATTTCTTAGGATTTGCGGGCTTTAACGATAGCGCAGGTCGTGACTTCAGCGCGCGCGGTTCGGCACCGGGTATAGGGCGTAAAATTACGGCTCCTCAGAGATCAAAGTCTCTTGCACCCTCATCAGGCCTCAATTTCAGGATTTGTACATGACAGATTTCACGCGCACCGACGGCCGGACCGCCGATGAGCCCCGGCCGATCACCATAGAAACTGGATTCCAGCCGCATGCCGAAGGGTCCGTCTTGATCACTTCCGGCAACACACACGTCATCTGCTCGGCTTCAGTCGAGGAGTCAGTACCGCGCTGGATGCGTGGTAAGGGTCAGGGTTGGGTAACGGCCGAGTACGGGATGCTTCCTAGAGCGACGAATACGCGATCACGCCGGGAGGCCAGCGCCGGTAAGCAAGGTGGGCGCACGCAGGAGATTCAGCGCCTGATCGGTCGGTCACTCAGGGGCGTTGTCGATCTCTCAGCATTAGGCGAGCGTTCAATCACGGTGGACTGCGACGTGGTGCGCGCCGATGGCGGCACCCGCACCGCGTCGATCACCGGGAGCTACGTGGCACTCAGCATCGCCCTGCGCAGTCTGGTCACCAAAGGCCTGATCGACAAAGACCCGATGATCGACTCAGTCGGCGCCATAAGCGTGGGCATCGTCTCGGGCACGCCGTTGCTTGATCTTTGCTACGAAGAGGACTCGGCGGCTGAGACGGATATGAACGTCGTGATGACCGGCTCCGGGAAGTTCATCGAGCTGCAGGCCACCGCCGAAGGTGTGCCGTTTGATCGATCGGAGTTGAACGATCTGCTGGGGCTGGCGGAACTCGGCGTCCGATACGCCATGGATCAGCAGGCGGCTGTCTTAAACTCTTAGTGTGGGCGGGACGCCCTCCCAATTTCGATAAACCAGAATCAACGCTCCGATGCCCGACGATTGAAAGCGAGCCTTTTGCATATGCAAACAATTGTGAATGTCCACGCAAGGGAAATTCTTGACTCGCGCGGCAATCCAACCATCTACGCGGAGGTCACGCTGTCCGACGGGACCGTCGGCGGTGCCGCCGTGCCGTCCGGGGCGAGCACCGGACAGCGCGAGGCGCTGGAAATGCGGGACGGTGACGCCGACCGATACATGGGCAAGGGCGTCCAGAAAGCTGTCACCAACGCCAACGGTGCGCTACGTGAGGCCGTGCTCGGGTTTCAGATCGCGGACCAGTCAGGTATCGACCAGGCGATGTTGGACGCAGACGGGACCGCAAACAAAGGGAAATATGGCGCCAACGCAATCCTCGGGGTTTCGATGGCAGCGCTTAGGGCGTCCGCGTTGGGTGCCGGCATCCCTTTGTACCGGCGGGTGGCCCAGCTTGACGGTTCATCAATGCCGACCGAACTGCCGACGCCGATGTTCAATCTGCTTAACGGCGGCGCGCACGCAGTTGGTTCGACCGACTTCCAGGAGTTCATGGTCATGCCGGCCGGTTTCGACAGCTACCCGGAAGCGCTACGTGCCGCGGTTGAGATCTACCACACGCTCAGGATCCGGCTGGAGAATGACAAGTACCAGACCGCGGTGGGTGACGAGGGCGGCTTCGCACCCGCCGGGTTCGACACGCGGATGGCCCTGCAACATCTTGTGGACGCGATAGAGGGCGCGGGATACCGCGCGGGCGTCGACGTGTTTCTCGCGCTGGACCCGGCGTCAAGCGAGTTCGGACCTGAGCCTGGAGAAGGTTCACCGTACAAGTACAACCTCGTGCGTGAGGACAAGGTCCTCTCTACATCAGAGATGGTAGATCTGTATGAACAGCTCGTAGCCGAGTACCCGATCGCCAGCATCGAGGACGGTCTTGCCGAGGGCGACTGGGATGGCTGGGTGCAGCTCAACGCGAGTATCGGCGACCGGGTGCAGCTTGTCGGCGACGACCTGCTCGTCACGCAGCAGCGTTACGTGGAACAGGGCATCAAGATGGGCGCGGCCAACGCCGTACTGGTGAAGTTGAACCAGGTCGGCACGGTCACGGAGACGCTGGAGACCATCGCCACGGCCCGTGAAGCAGGATGGGGGATCGTGGTCAGCCACCGGTCCGGCGAGACCGAGGACACGACCATCGCGGACCTCGTCGTCGGCACGCGATCAGGCCAGTTGAAGGCCGGAGCACCGGCCCGGAGTGACCGGGTAGCAAAGTACAACCGACTGCTCGCGATCGCTGACGAACTTGGTACGGATGCCGAGTACTCCGGTCGGCGGTCTTTTCGCTAGTCCTTCCGTTAAATCGCCCTCGCCGGTAGACTCAGGATTCCGGTCGAGAATCGTATCTATTTACTTCCGGCCTCGACGCCCTGTTCAGACCTGATCGCCAGCCCTTAACTGGACGGTCGAATTTGTGGAGACGCCTAATGGCAGACAAGACGAGAGTTGGAATCAACGGATTTGGCCGAATCGGGCGACAGGTGCTCCGGGCTATGCGTGAGCGCGTTTCGGACACCATCGAGGTCGTGGCGGTAAACGGTCTCACGGACTCCGAGACCAACGCCCATCTGTTCAAGTACGACTCCAGTTACGGTCCTTACTCTGGGAAGGTAGAGACGAACAATGGCGACCTGATCATAGACGGCGACCGGATACAGGTACTGTCAGATCGGTCCCCCTCGAACCTGCCGTGGGGCGATCTCGGCGTGGACATCGTGATCGAATCCACGGGCTTCTTCACGAAGGCCGAACAGGCGCGTGAACATGTCGAGAGCGGCGCCAAGAAGGTCATCATCTCAGCCCCGGCCACGGGCGAGGATCTGACGATAGTACTTGGCGTGAACGACGATCAGTACGACCCTGCGAACCATGTCGTGCTGTCCAATGCTTCCTGCACGACGAACTGCGTCGCTCCGATGGCGAAGGTGCTACATGACAGCTTCGGCATCGAGCAGGCGTTGATGTCGACCATCCACTCTTACACAACCGACCAGAACCTCCAGGACGGGGTCCACGGCGATCTCCGTCGCGGACGATCCGCCGCCGTGAGCATCATTCCGACATCTACCGGCGCAGCGCGCGCTGTGACGGTAGTAATTCCGGAACTCAAGGGCAAGATCGACGGCATGGCATACCGGGTCCCGACGCCTTCGGTATCGGTAACCGATCTGACGGCGACGCTTGAGAAGTCTGCAACCCCAGAGGACGTAAACGAGGCGTACAAACAGGCGTCGATGGGTGACGTTTTGCACGGCTTGCTGGGTTACTCGGTGGAGCCGCTTGTTTCGATCGACTACAAGGGCAACCCGAACTCTGTAACCATCGACGCGCTGTCCACTTCATCGATCAACGACAAGATGGTGAAGGTTGTCGGCTGGTACGACAACGAATGGGGCTACTCGTGTCGGACCGCAGACCTGGCAGCGTTAGTGGCTGCCAGGGGCGTTTAGGGACGCGGGGATTGAGGAGTCAGGGACGTCTTGATGAGCGTTTTCGTTGAAGGCTGTGGACGTATTGCCATACGCCCCTACGGCTCCGCGACTTGCACCCGATCCACCCCTGGATTCTCGACAACTCCGGAATGACGGAGATGCCTGACGATAGCCATTCGACCCCGATTAACACCAGTCTGCGTGTTTATGTGGCCGACGGTTCTGGCCGGGCGTACAATTCTTTTGCGCTCAGATGAGCGGCCGCGCGGGTTCGGTGTCGCGCGGATATCGTCGCCCTCCCAGATATATTTCGTTTGACGATCTGGAATGGCGATCAGCAAATGGAGAAAAAGCCGATGGCTACGTCTACTAACGGAACTGCTACTTCCTACATCGAACGCGTTCGAGAGCCCCGCTGGCTGAACAGTCAAGACGCCGAGGTCGGCAGTTACGCCGTCAAGTCCGGTCTCGCCCAGATGCTCAAGGGCGGCGTGATCATGGACGTCGTCAACGACGAGCAGGC
>CAUZKS010000114.1:0-6609 GCA_963580625.1 Dehalococcoidia bacterium
GTACTGATGGGCATCTGGATTTCTCAGTAATCGTTGACGGGGATGGCAGCGTCATCGGCCGTCTGTATCAGCAGTCTCCACTCAGGGTGTTGTTTCCACGGCCTGAGTCGGGCGAACCGTTCACCGCAGTACTCGTCAATTCTTCGGGCGGAATAGTAGGCGGCGATCGACTTGAGGTGACGCTGGAGGCGACTGAAAGCGCGTCTTTGTTGGTGACCGGACAGGCGGCCGAGAAGGTTTACCGCTCTATCGGTCGGATCGCCGAGGCCACGACGACGTTGATCGCCGGTCAGGGCTCGTTGGTCGAGTTTCTTCCGCAGGGAACCATTGTTTACGACGGTGCATGCTTCCGGCGAATCACGACCATAAAGGCGTCGCCGGGTTCCCGCGTGATGGCGGGCGAGGTGTTGTCGTTGGGGCGAGTAGAGCGTGGAGAGCGGTTCACGACCGGACTGTTGCACGACGAGTGGCGGGTTCGCGTTGATGACAGACTGATATGGGCCGACTCGCTACATTTGTCCGACGTCGAAGGGGCTGATAAAAACGTACGCGGTATCACGCCCGCACTGAACTCACGAGCAGGATTTGGCGGGTCTCCTGCATATGCGACTTTTCTTTACGTCGCCCCTGACGCCAACGAACAGCTCAAGTTAACGCGTCGGTTACTCTGCGATACGCCGGACACCGTGCGGTCGGGTGTGACGTCTTTCGACGGTCTCATTGTCGCCCGCTGGCTTGGAGCGAATCCGGCGGACGTCCGCGGCGCTTTCGGGACGTTCTGGGCTCGTTTTCGGGCTGGAGCGATAGGTGCTGCGGAGCGACTTCCCACGATCTGGAATATTTGAGGAACGAGGTATCAGATTGGATCTGACTCCAAGAGAGAAGGACAAGTTGCTCATTTCGATGGCGGCGATGGTGGCGCGCCGACGCCTCGAACGCGGGGTGAAACTCAACTACCCGGAGGCGGTTGCGCTGATCTCAGACTTTGTGGTCGAAGGCGCCCGTGATGGCCGCACTGTCGCCGACCTGATGTCGGCGGCGGCGTTTGTTGTGACGAGGGAACAAGTGATGGGTGGGGTCGCCGAGATAATCGAAGAGGTGCAGGTGGAGGCGACATTCCCAGACGGGACGAAACTCGTCACGGTCCACGAACCGATTCGTGCTGCCGGGTCTTCCGTATGAGTAAGTTAGTCCCGGGAGAGATCTTCACCCCGGAGGGCAATATCACACTGAACGCCGATCGTGAGGTCACAAGTGTTGAAGTCGCCAACACAGGAGATCGACCGATTCAGGTCGGTAGCCACTACCACTTCGCTGAAACGAACTCGGCGCTGCGATTTGACCGTGCAATTGCAGGCGGGAAGCGGCTGGACATCCCGGCCGGAACAGCGGTGCGGTTTGAGCCGGGCCAATCGCGTATCGTTTCGCTCATACCGTACGGAGGAGCGCGACGGGTGTTCGGTTTCAATCAGGGCGTTATGGGGTCTCTAGACAACGCCGAATCAGGGATGGCCTGAGCGATGCCGTTTGAGATGAGTCGCCGCGCCTACGCTGGCATGTTTGGACCGACTGTGGGCGATAAAGTTCGGCTGGCCGACACCGAGCTTTTCATCGAGGTCGAAGAGGACCGAACGATATATGGCGAGGAGGTGAAATTCGGGGGAGGAAAGGTTATCCGTGACGGTATGGGCCAATCACAAATGACCCGTGCCGAAGGAGCGGTCGACACCGTTATCACCAATGCACTGATCTTGGATCATTGGGGCATCGTCAAGGCGGACATAGGTTTGCGAGACGGCCAGATCGCTGCTATCGGTAAGGCCGGGAACCCGGACGTACAGTCCGGCGTTGATATCGTGATTGGGCCGACGACCGAGGCGATCGCCGGCGAGGGCAAAATCATCACCGCTGGTGGCTTGGATGTCCATGTTCATTTCGTCTCCCCACAACAGGTGGATCACTCGCTTCATTCCGGTGTCACGACCCTCATGGGCGGAGGCACCGGTCCGGCCACAGGCACTAACGCCACCACGGCAAGCCCGGGTGGATGGCATATCGGTCGGATGTTGCAGGCGGCAGAAGGACTGCCAGTCAATCTTGGGTTCTTCGGAAAAGGTAACGCATCGTTACCTGCCGCCCTGGAAGAACAGGTACGGGCCGGCGCATGTGGGTTGAAGTTACACGAGGATTGGGGCACGACACCCGCAGCCATCGACAACAGCCTGTCGGTGGCGGACAAGATGGATGTTCAGATCCTGATTCACACGGACACGCTGAACGAATCGGGGTTTCTCGAGAACACGCTGGCCGCATTCAAGGGCCGTACTATTCACGCTTTTCACACAGAAGGGGCGGGCGGCGGACATGCCCCGGACATCATCCGAGCCTGTGGCGAACCGAACGTAATACCATCGTCAACCAATCCCACAAGGCCGTTCACGATCAACACTTTGGACGAGCACCTGGACATGCTCATGGTGTGCCACCACTTGGACCGCCAGGTACCGGAGGACGTAGCCTTCGCCGAGAGCCGGATTCGGCGGGAGACGATGGCGGCCGAGGATATTCTTCACGATATAGGGGGGCTTTCGATTATTGCCTCGGATAGCCAGGCGATGGGCCGCGTTGGCGAGGTGATCATCAGGACATGGCAGACCGCCGATAAAATGAAGAAGCAACGCGGCCGATTGCCGGATGAGACGGGCGAGAACGATAATTTCCGAGCGAAACGCTACATCGCCAAGTACACCATCAATCCGGCCATAGCGCAGGGCGTCTCGGAGTACGTCGGTTCTGTGGAACCCGGAAAGTTGGCGGACCTTGTTATCTGGTCGCCCGCTTTCTTTGGCGTTAAGCCGGACATGGTGATCAAATCGGGCACGATCACATCGGCACGCATGGGAGATCCGAACTCTTCGATCCCGACGCCCCAGCCCTCGTACTACCGTCCTATGTTCGGGGCTTATGGAGCGTCGTTGACGGCGAGTTCTGTGACCTTTGTTTCTGCCGCCGCAATGGAGTCGGATCTCCGGGGCAAGCTGGGGCTTGCAAAAGATCTGGTGCCGGTGAGCAATACCCGCGCAGGGATCGGTAAGCGTTCCATGATCCACAACGATCTCACGCCGGTAATGGAGGTGGACCCAGAGACGTATGAGGTGCGTGCCGACGGTGAGTTGTTGACCTGTGAACCGGCCACAGAGTTGCCGATGGCGCAGCGGTATTTCCTGTTTTGATGTCGGGGCTGCGAGTTATCAGTACATCCGTAAGGGCGCGCTTGTTTCGCCCATTGGCGCGCACGGGCGTTCCGGCGAAACTTCCCTATCCCAACGGGCGAGGATGAGGGTGAAGTCACGAGTTCAAATTAAGCTCGAATTGCAATGAAACGAGCAACAGAAGCGGTCGCTTCCGGAGACTGGCCCTCGGACGATTCCCTCGACACCGTGACTCTGGAATTCGACGAGCGCCATCGCAGACGCGTCCGCCTCACCACCGACGCTGGTGACGATTTTCTCCTTGATCTACCAGATGCGGTTGCGCTTGCTGATGGTGATGGGTTGAGGCTTGAAGACGGTGGCTGGATCGCCGTCGTCGCTGCTCCTGAAAGCCTCATGGAGGTCGTGGCAGACTCACCGGGACACCTCGTTCGCCTTGCATGGCATATAGGCAATCGACACCTTCAGGCGGAGCTGTTGGAAGATCGGATTCACATACGCTTAGACCACGTCATTGCAGAGATGTTGCGCGGGCTTGGGGCAGAGATTCTGGAAGTGAGCGCACCGTTTCAACCGGAGGGCGGCGCTTACGACGAGGGCGGGCGCTCACATGGTTGATCAGCACGTCAAAACCGCCGATCTGTTGCGCCTTCAGGCGTGGTTGTCGCCCACATTCCCGATCGGCGGATTTAGCTACTCGCATGGACTGGAAGAGGCGGTCGCACTCGGCGATGTAGACGATCCCGAGAGCCTGTTCGGATGGATTAAAGCAGCGGTGAGCCAGGGGGCAGGGCGTGTCGATGGCATGTTGCTGGTCGCTGCGTGGCGTGCGGCAGATGCCGGCGATGAGAAGAGGCTTAAGCAGGTCGTAGAGATAGGTGCAGCCATGCGGGGAACCGCTGAGCTGGCCCTCGAAAGCAAAGCGCAGGGCGAGGCATTTTTGGACACAATACAAGCAGCCTGGACCAATACGGCGGTGGAATCCGCAACAGCAGCCATAAAACAAACCAAAATAAACTCGGCAGTGTCCGTGCCGGTTGCTGTTGGGATGGTTACGGCATGTCACGGTGTGCCGATTGAATATGTACTGCCCATGTACCTGCAATCGTTCGCAGCCGGCATCGTCTCGGCGGGCGTACGCTTGATCCCCCTCGGTCAGACCGACGGACAGCGTGTAGTTGCCCGGATGCAGTCGGTTGTTGAACGGGCAGGGGCGGCGGCGTTGGCGGCGAATTTTGAGGACATCGGCGGCGCAACGCCGGTGATAGACCTGGCATCAATGGCGCACGAGATGCGCGACGGGAGACTATTCCGGTCATGACATCGGCTCTGAACGAACGCCCTGACAAGATCACTTCGAACGGCCCTTTACGTGTGGGAATCGGCGGCCCGGTCGGCTCCGGTAAGACTGCTTTGGTGGAGGCGCTATGTGTTCGGTTCCGAGACGAGTTTGATCTGTTCGTAGTTACCAACGACATTTACACAAGGGAAGACCAGGAAATCCTTACCCGCGCCGGCGCTCTGCCCGCGGAGCGCATCGTTGGGGTCGAGACGGGAGGCTGCCCGCACACTGCCATTCGCGAGGATGCCTCGATCAACCTGGCGGCGATTCGCGACATGGTTGGTCGATTCCCGAACGCTGAGCTGGTGCTGATCGAATCGGGTGGAGACAACCTTGCAGCGACCTTCAGCCCGGAACTGGCGGATATCACGATCTATGTGATCGATGTCTCGGCCGGCGACAAGATCCCGCGGAAGGGTGGCCCGGGAATCACGCGCTCAGACCTCCTGGTCATCAACAAGATAGATCTCGCTCCCTATGTTGGCGCTGATCTGGACGTGATGGATCGGGATGCTCGCAAGCAGCGCGGTGACAAGCCGTTCGTCTTCACCAACCTGAAGGATGGAACCGGTGTTGATGTGGTGACGCAATTGGTACGGCACACCGGCGGGCTAGGTTCAGACTAGCCTGAACCTTATTCTGGCTGGGCCTTCTGTACAGCTGTTCATGACGATCTTGCGGAGACTTGTCATGATGCCATATCACCGTAGGGGTAGGGCTTACTTCGCCAAGTCGTGCGATCACGCTCTTGTCCGCGGTTAAGTGCACTCGCTCCTGCCACTCTTCGAGCGCCCCTCGTCACATCAATCCTCTCTCCCCCGACCCGGAGAGGGGCATTCAACAGACCCGGTGTACGGCATTAAGACGTAGGAAGGGTTGTGAATACGCCCGTGGGTCGATCCAATCGATCTCTACGATTGTATTGCTGGAGGCTCTGATCTCTGTCCTACACGACCCCGTCTATCACAACGTCCAGCAAGGCCGGTTTGCCCGACGCAAACGCCCGTTTTAGCGCCGGGCCTATTTCTGAAGGGTCGGTTATCCGCTCTCCGTGGACGCCCATGCCCTGAGCTATGACCGATAGATCGAACGGGGTCGGGAAGTCCATGAAGAGGTAGTTGCTGCCGGGCTCTGGCTCCTTGATCACATCCCGCTTGTAGATGTCCATGTTGGTTTTGAGCACTCGGTACGCGCCGTTGTCTAGTACCACTACTACGGCTGGGATGTCGTCGTTGGCGGCCGACCACAAGCCCTGGATGGTCATCATCGCCCCACCATCACCGAGTATTCCGAGCACCGGCCGGTCGGGGTTTGCGAGTTTTGTCCCGAATGTCGCGCCGAGTCCCCAGCCAATCGACCCGCTCTTTTTAGAAACTAGTTCGTCCGGGGCGAGTGATTGCATGTAGTGGTTGAAGGAGAGTCGGTGGCTTGATGAGTCGTCCACCACGATGGTGCGCGGCGGAAGCGCTGCTGCGATCTCCGCCAGCGCCCGATCAGGGGACATCGGAACGTTGTCCCATTTGGTCTGAGCCGCGGCAGCATACCGCTCCCGAGCTTCGTTTCGTACATCTGCGATCCGCGCCGCCCTTTCGGACGCCGCGGTACGCGCCTTATCAGTCATCGATGCTTCTAAAGCGTTCGCAAGCTCGGCAAGGGCCAGCTTTGGGCTCGCCACGATGCCAATATCGGTTGGCTCCGATTTGCCAACCGCGCCCGGCCGCTGATCAATATGGATAACCGTTGCAGTTTCCGGCATGAGCACGTCCGAGAAATAGAACAGATCTGCAAACACCTCAGCGCCAATGCAAAGTAAGGCGTCTGCGTCGTTAAGAAGCTGTCGGTGTTCACGACGACGGGTCGCCAGAGCGCCCATATACTGCGGATGATTAGTCGGGAAGCTGACTTCAGAGCCACGGGTTGTGTATACAGGCAGACCCAGTAGCTCGGCTACACGCACCGCTTCAGCAACCCCGTCGGATTTGGCGACCCGATTGCCAAGCAGCATCAACGCACGCTCGGAACCGGCTAGAACCTCTGCCACGCGCGCAAGCGCGG
>CAUZKS010000115.1:0-6603 GCA_963580625.1 Dehalococcoidia bacterium
GGGCGCCGAGGTCGGCGGTCCGGCCCGCAGTTAGGCGCCCGCCTTGTTGACCGCACGACCGGCAGCTTCTGATCGTTTAAGACGATCTTCAGGCGCCCCAGATCGGTCCCGCAACCATCGACTTTTCGACTGGTTGTACGACCATCGGCGTGCGGCGATAGTCGTCTTTGTCATCATCCTGACCTTTATGTCCGGGATGGGGACGGGATTCACGCTCTCGTTCAGGCTTGGCTATGTCCTTGTCATCATGTTGGCCATCGCATTTATCTGGTCTCGGATAGGTTTTGCGCGCATCAATGCCCAGGTTCGTCGCCCAAACCGGCCGATGCGCGTGGGCGAACAACTGTCGGAAACGGTCGATATCTCCAACAAGGGTGGACTGCCAAACCCGTGGATAGAGATCGAAGAATTGACTGACATCCCCGGCGTGATGGCCGGCCGGATAATCGACATGCCGGGCGTAATCGTGAACCGGCGTTTTCAGGTCGATGCGCCTATGGTCCAGCGTGGCGAGTTCACGCTGGGCCCTCTTGTCGTTCGATCCGCAGACCCGTTCGGTCTGTTCCCAAACTCACGTGAATTTCAGGGTTCGGACCGTCTGCTTGTCTACCCGCAGGCCGTACCCATCCCGGACTACGGGATGGTACACCTCAACCTGAGCGGCGACGCTGGTGATCGCCGCAGAACTCATCTCGCCTCGCCTCACGTGTCTTCGGTACGTGATTACGTTGCCGGCGACAGCATGAGCCGGATTCACTGGCCCAGCACCGCACGGCAGTCCAAGTTGATGGTCAAGCTTTTTGATCAGGGCGAGGCGGGCGAGGTGTGGGTGGTGTTCGACCAGCATGCTTCCACCGTCGCCGGTCGTAACGCAGAGTCGGCTGACGAGTACGGGGCGACCATCGCAATTTCCACTATCGAAAAATACCAGGGGATGCAGCTCCCGGTCGGCTACCTCTCGTACGGTAGCGAACCGATAACGCGGCTCCCCGTGCGCGGGGGATCCCAACTTGAAGAGATCACGCGAAACATCGCTATCAGCAAGCCAGAAGGCGATGTGGAACTGGTCGACATCCTCGCAGAACTTGAGCCATCGGTTGGATCCAACACGGCGCTTGTTGTGATTACCGCTTCGGGATCGGTCGCATCCTCCGGTCACTGGGTCAGTGCGCTTCATGGGCTCGCCAGACGCGGCGTCAACATCACTGTGGCGCTGCTGGACCGGGAGTCATTCCTGGATCCAGATCAGCGATCCGGAAGTAACGACGATTCCAATAGAGATGTGCTTGCCGAACTGGTAGGCGCCGGGATCAGAACGTACCAGGTCAAACAGGGCCAGCCGGTGGCCGTATCTCTGACAGATCAGATTCGCGAGTCCCAGATCGCCGTCCCGGCTGTTGACGAGGACGGAGTGATCGAGCAGATAGAGGTCGAAGTGGAGGATCGCGAATGAAC
Source organism: Dehalococcoidia bacterium (assembly GCA_963580625.1). GTDB lineage: Bacteria > Chloroflexota > Dehalococcoidia > Lucifugimonadales > Lucifugimonadaceae. The sequence goes on from CAUZKS010000115.1 coordinate 1,456, forward strand.
ACCGGCTCGCTGAACCTGCCCGGGGCGTCCGCGTCAGGTGCGACCGACGTCTCTGCCCGAGTTAAGAACAGCCTGGAGTTGATAGGGCGTATCGCGGGTATCAGCGGCGCTGAAGGGCTGGTCACATACGTTCTTCTCGGTTTGATGGCGCTCGTCGTCGCGTGGTCCGTTCAACTTGCCGGTTGGGGGGACTCTCCGGTTCTCATATGGACCGTACTTGCTGGAACGGCGCTTGGGGTTGCGTTCACGAGACTCGTCGGCCCATGGCCGTTGCGCCATCTCGTTGGCATTCTGGTCGGGGTGCCTTTCTCGATATGGCAGGTATCGTCCAGCGCGGACGGCGCCCACGTATTCGCCCGGTTTGGCGATACATGGACCAGGCTCGACATCTGGTTTGATATCGCACAGGCGGGCGGTATCAGCACCGATCCCCTGCCGTTTAGCGTTTTCCTTTCCGTCATCGCATGGGTCGTCGCTTACGCCGCTGGTTGGAGCCTGTTCAAGTGGAGAACACCGTGGGCCCCGTCGTTCATATTCGGTATAGCGATCCTCACAAATTTGAGCTACAGATTCGGCGACTTCGAATACACGTTCTACTTCTTCGCCGCGATAGCGATCGCAATGTTCGCCCACCTGACACTGGTCAACACGCGACGGCGATGGGACGCCGCAGGGATCCAATATTCGCATGGCATCAGCCTGGACAGCATCCTGGCTCCCATTGTGATCGGAGCGATCGTCGTTGCCATCGCCGGGTTCATGCCCATGTACAAGATCAGACCGGAAACGCTTGACCGTGCCTGGGACGCTATGAAAGACCCGTTCCGTGACAGGCTGGAGGATCAGGCGTTGCGGCTTTTCCCGAACGTCGTAGGCATAAGCTCTGGCGATTTCCGTGCGTTCGATCAAGTGCTGGCGTTCAAGGGTCAGATCAAGTTCAAACAGACCCCGCTGTTCTTCGTCGAGACCAGGTACGAGACCCTCAACCCGGCGCGCACTTACTCGGTTTACACGTCACAAGGCTGGCTGGCAGGACCGGTCACTCAGTTCAATCGGCAGCCGGCCGATACGCTTCCACTTGAAGGGACCCTTCTTGAGCGTATCGCCGTCGAGCAACGTATCGTCGCGGACGACAATAAACTAGGTTTTGCCATCCCGGGCGACTACGCCCTCAATATCGACCGTCCATACATATCTGAAGAACTGCCACCGCTGAGAGTCAGACTGAATATGGTGGAGGGCGAGCTCGATCCAAATCTCCCTGATGACGTGCTCACGTACGCGGACGCTCTGCGCGATATCTATCTGGAGCCTGATTTATTCGGCAACGACCCGGTCGAGGCGGTAGTCGGAAATCTATTACCGCCGGATCTCGAAATCATTGAGTTTCAAGAGAAGCACGGCGCGCTGGAATCGATAACTGTCCAGCGCATCACGGAGCCGATATTCGATCAAGTAGCGGCACGATTTATCGACCGTGCTGAACCGGGCGAGTCGGTTCTCGTTAAACGTTTGATATCGCAGGCGACGGAAGAACAACTGGACGAAGCCGGCGCCAATTACCCGCTCTGGGTAACAGACCGTTATCTCCAACTGCCTGAGACGCTACCAGATCAAGTCGTAGCCCTTGCCGACCAGATCGTCACGGAAGCGGGGGCTGTGACTCCGTACGAAATGTCTGTGGCGCTGACAGAGCATCTGCGGGCCTTCGGTTACAGCCAGGACATCGACGGCCCGGGTCCGGAGCAGGATGGCGTCTCGTATTTCCTGTTCGACACTGCACTGGAGCCGTGCCAGGGGGCGTCCATAGGGTCCCGGTGTGACGACGATCGACCTAAGGGCTACTCCCAGTACTTTGGCTCGGCCCTCGCCGTGATGTTGCGCATCCAGGGCGTGCCGGCGCGGATGGTGTCCGGATTCCAGGCAGGTGCATTCGACCCGATACGCGGCGGGGTCATGATCCGGGACGTCGACAGGCACGGCTGGGCGCAGGCGTACTTCCCCGACTACGGTTGGATCGACCTGGAGTCGACGCCCGGAGCGCCGCAGTTGGTGCGTGGTGCGTTGCCTGATTTGGAGGCCACGTCCTTCGGGGGGACAGATTCATTTGCGGCCGGTGCCGACTTGTTTATCGAGACCGGTGAGTCTCCACTCGGGTCCGGAGAGGGCGCCGATCTCGGCGAATTGCTGAGAACCACTCGATCTGAAAACCTGGCGCCGGTATGGCCGTTCGCCGTGGGAGCGGCACTTGTATTGACGTTCATCGGCGGTGTTACCGTATGGCGCTGGCGGTTCTGGGACATGTCCCCAACTGGCCGTGCGTACGCAGGAATGTCTCGCCTTGGCTGGCTCTCGGGAACCGGCAGACGAAAATATGAGACGTCCGTGGAATACGCATTACGTCTCGGCGGAACGGCCGCCGACGCCGAGGAGGGAGGCCAGGTGATAGCGAAGGCCTTTCAACTAGAGGTGTACAGCGCTCGAGAGGTTCCGGATCAGGTTCATCAGATGGTTCAGGATGAGTGGCCCGCCGTCCGATGGGCACTGATCCGGCGGTCGTTATTACGCTTGATCGGCGTCAAGCCGCGTCCACCTCTCAGGGCGGCGCTCGCAAACCCCGTAAAGCGACCGTTGTACTCCCGGACAACTAGCACAGAGGCGTCCGGTGGCCAGGATCAAGTCTCGTCCGAGGTCGCGGGTGCCAATGTCGATGCTTAAGTACGATATTTTCGAGACGGCATATGGCTGGGTAGGTGTAGTAGCGTCAGAGAACGGCATCAAGCGGATAACTCTCCCTGAACTGACCGCAGCAGACACCGAGTCAGAACTGAGGCAAGTAATCCGCGGCGGGCAAAGGGATTCGTCCCGTTTCGAAGAGCTTCGCGCCAGCCTCGATCGCTACTTCTCCGGAGAGCCGGAGGATCTGACACGGATAGCGATAGATCTCGACGACCCGGAGTTTTTCACCCGGGCACGTGCCGCCTGTCGGGCCATACCCGCCGGCGAGACACGCACCTACGCATGGCTTGCCGAGGCAGCTGGCAGTCCAAACGCCATCCGAGCTGCGGGCCAGTCAATGGCTCGGAATCCAGTCCCGTTGTTGGTCCCGTGTCATCGCGTTGTCGGAAGCAACGGACGACTCCACGGTTTCGGGGGAGGGATTGGTCTTCCGCTCAAGGCGCGGTTACTGCAGTTGGAAGGCCACTTGGAGACAGCTGAAGGTGTGCAACTCACGCTGCTTGTGTGAGGGGCCGTTCACTCGAAATCGCCGGCAGCGCCCGGCTCGTCGATGCTGATTTCGGAGAGGTTTATCAACGTCTCAAGGGCGTCGCGGGCGACCTCCGCATCTTCCTGCGGAGTGACAAGCCTGACCGGTGACGCCGACACGCCGAGAAAACTGTATGTATCACCCGCCCTCAACTGGCACCTGATATTTGCCTGTGAGAGCAGGTCCTGCCACATCTCCGCCGTCAACTGATCCGGCGCGGTAGCGAAAACAATCCAGTCCATGAATACAGCTTACGCCGATGCGCGCCGAGGGGATTCCCTGCTTACACGGGGGCTTGAACGGGTGTGGCGTTCGCCAGACCCGGTATCAGAACGTTCTCGCTTCCGATCATTTCTGACAGGTTTGATACGAGCTCATCGCAGGGCTGGATGGCGAATGGCATCTCCAGCGTTACGACCCGCTCCCCCGTCTCCACCTCAAGGACGAATGGATGATTGCCCTTGTAGTTCAGGAGTAGGCGGATGATGTCTTCAAAACGGTTCTTATCCTCGGCGACAACTCCGGTCTCCGATACGCGTATCGAAAGAGCCGGTTCTGTCGCCGCCGTCGTTGCTGAGTCAACATGAGAAGCGCCGTTTCCGTTGGAGATACCTGTGGGGTTACCCATAGGCCCAGCGGGCTTCAGCTGGTTCGGGTTGTGCGAGGAAGCTGCCGGAGTAACTGCGCGGGGATTGTTAGCTCCCTGTGCCGGATTAGCGGAGTTCGGGGGGGCGTTCGTCAAAGGGGTCGCCTCTTCATGTCCGGGCAATCGATACTCCCGTGCGCCGTCTACTGATATTGATAAGTACCCGTTGTGCTCTTTCACCGTCCCGGTTAAGGCCACATGGGTTCCCTGCTTCCAGAGATGTCCGGTTGTCGGCAGTACGTTTGACCATATGACCAGTTCGATGTCACCGCCTAGCAGTCCGAACTGGACCTTTACGAACGGATCTCCCTTGCGGGTCGTCCTCTCTTCCACCGCGCCGACCGTGCCGACCGATGACTTTTGCATGTTGGTCATATCGGGCGTGAGTTGACTGGAAAATACGATCGACTCGTCTTGTAGCGCGTACATTGCACGAGTGATCGGGTTCTCCGAAATCGTCACGCCCAGCAGTTCTTGCTCCCAGAGCGTGCGTTCGTGGTCCGTGACATCTCCGCCGGTCGGTAACTCAAGCGCTGGTAGCGGTGTGTTTACGGCATCGCCGAGCATGTCGAACATCGTGGTCTGGCCAGACTCACGCAATTCGGTCTCGCGTCGGATCAGGGACATGATCCGGTCCAGCCCTTCGATCATTGCTCCACGATCACCTAATCGATCAAAACCCCCGACCTTAATCAGACTTTCAAGTGCACGTTTGTTCAGGCTGCTGAAATCGACACGCTTGCAAAAGTCTTCAAGCGAGTCGAACGACCCGGCGGAGTTTCGTTCTTCTATGATCGGTTCGACCGCGCCAACACCCACGTTCTTGACAGCGGCCATGCCAAATCGAATGGCCTCCCCATCGTCATTGCTATCTACAGCGAATCCAATCTGGCCACGGTTCACATCAGGCGCCAGGACGGCGATGCCGAGGCGGCGGCATTCAGAGATAGCCGCGGTGAGTTTTTCAGGCGCGCCTGTCGCTGCGTCCATGAAGGCCACCATGTACTCCACGGTGTAGTTGGCCTTCAGATACGCGGTCCAGTAGGAAACCATGGCGTAGCACACGCTGTGGGCCTTGTTGAACGCGTATCCGGCGAAAGGCTCGATCAGATTGAACATCTGCTGCGAGAGTTCAGGTGTGTAACCGTTGGCGATCCCGCCCGCGATGAACTTCTCGCTCTCCGCCGCCATCACCTCCTTGTCCTTTTTGCCCATCGCCTTCCGAAGGATGTCT
>CAUZKS010000116.1:0-6556 GCA_963580625.1 Dehalococcoidia bacterium
AGCAGTCTAGCCCGGATCAGGATGACATTCACCAAATGCATCCCGCCGCGGCGAGAAGTTCTGTCGGCGTAAAAATTCACTGACCTTTGAGAAGAGGGTTTCCACTACACCAGATCGGCGTATGTGTTTGCGGAATTACCGACGGACCCTGACCATCGTCCCGGCCTTTTGGACATGGTCACACGCCCTAAATTTGTGAGTGGTCGTCAAATAGGGGTATTATGGTTTCAGTGACATGTAGAAGCTCATCCCATGGTTAACCGGCCTTGCTCGGACCCGTGACGATTAGTCCGAGATGTCAAAACAAGACCATGGAGAACGATTTAAATGTTCCAAGATCGAAACATAGGGTGCGTAGAATGCGGAGAAGAGTTCGTATTTAGCTCCGATGACCAGCAGTATCACTCCGAGAGAGGGTACTCCGACCCCAAACGCTGCCCATCCTGTCGCGCGGCACGCCGCTCCCAGAGTGGCGGTGGTGGTGGCTACGGCGGCGGCGGCGGCGGTGGCGGCGGTGGCGGCGGATTCCGCTCAGACCGACCGATGTTCACCACAACGTGCGCACAGTGCGGACAAGAGGCCCAGGTGCCCTTTGAACCCAGGGGCGACCGACCGGTGTACTGCAACTCGTGCTTCTCCCAACAGCGGCAGTCCAGCAGCTACTAAGCGTTAACGCCCGATAACCTTTGGGAACCAAGCCGCCCCGGTGATTGATATCACCGGGGCGGCTTTTTGATTTATGGGAATCTGCAACTGACGGTCACGGTCCGAGAGTTTCCGATCTGAAACGGATGTATGTATATGATCGACATTAGCGTTGCGACATCTTCTATCGATAATCAGGATTCGGCGCGATATGCAGTCGGGTGGGCTATCGAGCATGGATTCGACGGCGTTGAGTTCAATGCGCCCGACATTTGGCTGGGCGATCTGAGCCTCGATGATCGACTGTTCTTATCGGCAGCCGCTGATGAGCACGGATTGCGATACACGCACCATTTTCCAACATCCGCGCTACCTGGCTCGCACGTTCAAGAAACCAGGGAGCGGGTCTTCGCTGAATTCATCAGCGAGATAAGAATCGCGGGTGAACTTGGGATAGAGACGATTGTCGTCCATCCCGGCAAGCTCGATGTGCCGGGTCTAGCGCCGGAAGAAACCTCTGAGTCCGACCGCGCTGCTTCAAATTCGTACCTCATAGATTTCATGAAGGAAGCTGGGCAAGAGGCTGAGTACGCGAGGGTTGTGATCGGCCTCGAAAACATGCATTACAACCCCGGCTGGCTGATTCGTGCGCACAGCGATTTAGTCGCGGTCGTGGATGCGATCGGTAGTACGGCAGTGGGGATTACTTTCGATGTTGGGCATGCGTGGGGATCGGGTGGAGTCGATGCGGGAATCGAGGCGTTTGGGGATCGGATCCGGCATGTGCAGGTGCACGATGCTCGTGGCCCGGAAGGGGCGGGCAATGTTCGAGACCAGCACATGGAGGTTGGGACGGGTGTGCTTGATTTCCATTCGGTCGGCGAGTTTGTAAGACCGAACGGTTTTGTGGTTGCGCTCGAGACGTCGGGTCGGCTGGTTGACCGCGAGGATGCGGTTGTGCGAAGCCGGGATGTATTGCGGGGGCTGTGGGAGTAGAGTTTCGTCAGAACTCAGTTCATCACACGCCGCCGAGATACCGATCTGAAGTAAATTCCTGTGTCACTGACCAGATATTGGGTACTCCCCGTCCGGTCAGTCCGTTGAGGGCCCTCAGCAGTTAACCGAGGATGTCCGCCAACGCATCAAGAATTTTTTCGTTTTCACGTTCTGTTCGAATCGCAACGCGTATAAATTCTCCATTCAAACCGATCTTGTCTCCGCAGCTTCGTACATAAATGCCGTGCCTGATCAACAGCAACGCGGCTACTTCGTCAGACGAAACGTGTTCTGGAAGTTTCATCAGCTGGAAGTTAGCACTTGTCTTGAAGGCTTGAATGAAATCGTATTTCGCGGTCTCAGACGTGAACTTATCGATAAAGAGTTTGTAACTCGATAGTTTTCGAAGATATTCCTCCAAAAATATTGACCGGTCGAAAAGCGAGAAAAAATACTCCGCTATCCCGCTCGTATTCCACAGGTAGCCATGATCGAGGAGTTGAGTCACTCGCTCGGCTGGCATGATTGAGTAGCCAGCACGAATTCCGGCTATCCCGAAATCTTTCGACATGCTTTTAACAATCGTGACGTTATCGAATTGATTCGTGATACCGGTGAGGCTCGGCAGTTCACCGTCGGGAGTCGCATTGTCAGCAAAGTGGATAAAGCTTTCGTCCACGATGATCGTGCTAAGACTGGTCAACTTCGAAAGAATCCACTCTAAGTCGTCGTCCGGAATCAGATAACCATCAGGGTTGTTCGGCGATATCAGTACAGCCGTGTCGGCATGGCTGCGAAGCACTGATTCTACGTATGCCTCTGGATCTACCGTAAAGTTTTTCGCAGGGTCGAGATTGAAAGTCGTGACCTGTTTATCTGGGCCAGCGAATTCGTAGTAAGGCGAAAATGTCGGAGTGCTGATGTGAATGTGCGACGAGAAGTCGTGAATAACAGCCTGAATCGCTTCGGTCGCACCGTTCCCGATAAAAAGATGGTCGGCAGGCGTACCGATGGCAATTGAAAGTCGTTCTGCTATGGCCCTGTTCTGAGAAGGGTATGCCTCTAACATCCTCTTGAAAAGTTGTGGGTCAGCCAGGACATCGGCATTAAAATAGGACCAAAACAAGTCAGTCGCCAGCGGGTTCGAAAGATAGCAGGCATCGATATCAACCACTATCTCAGGAATCGCCTTTTGCATCGTGGCGAGACTCGGCGAATGCGAACCTGATCGAGCACTGAGTTCTTCCAATTGGCGAAGTAAGACGGTTTCTTCAGGTGATATTTTGAGCGGGCTGAGATTCGTTAGCATCAATATCCTTATCTCTAGTTGCAGTCGTTATTTCTAGTAGTAGATTCGTCAGGGAATGTAGGACGAGTCCCGCCCGCAGGCCAACGCATGCACTCGTAGTCCGAATGATCCGCCCGCCGAGCCGGCACCAGTGAACGTGTCACGCCGGCTTCTCTGTTACGACCAACGTGACTATTTCTGGAGCCGGAGGCGCTCCACTCGCTTGTGGTTCGTACGCCAGCCCGCGTTTCTCAGCAGAGCAGTGATCCGGTGTAGCATTGCTCTGCCGAGGCGGAGGTTGCTACGACGGCGTTGCGTGGCTCTCGGCTGGCCGGTGACCCTGCACGCCCTGTGTTCGGTATCATCAAACCTGCCCGAACATGGTTGACGTCTTCGCGGCAGGAGGTGTTCAGAATACTCTCTCAGCCACTTATTTCAAGATCAGCCGAGCCGACAAGCCAACGACCGCTCGCTTTAGCTCGCACTTCGCTTGCTAGTGGCGCTTCGGTTTCTTCGCCTGGTCCAGCCTCCCCAAGACTCCAATTGGAATGGAGGGGGAATGCAGGTCATATGTATGACCGGGCTACTTATCCTTTGATTACATTGGGATCACCCGGCGGCGTGTACACATCACGCTAGCCCGTTCAGGAGAAAATCGTTGGGCCTAAAAACCACCGTGTTTGAACCGATGGATATGCCGATCGCCGAAACGCTTCTCAAGGAAGCAAAACAGATCTTGGATCAACTCGGGCTGGTCTTCTTCCTACGTCATGGCACATGTCTGGGCGCTGTTCGGGATCAAGCCTTCATTCCGTGGGATGACGATATAGATATCGGATCCGTTATTGGACTGCATGGTCTTACCGAGGCATTGGTTGAAGAAGCGGCGGTAGAGTTTCGTAACCATGGGTATGCCGCCGGGATCATCGACAGCGAACTCCACTTGAGCGTCGACCTGAAAAAATCGGGTGTTCAGATGGACTGGACATGCTACCGAATCATCGACGACAGCATCTACCAGTGGCCAGTGGTCAAAATCCCGGCACGTCTCCACGAAAATCTCAAAGAGATCGATTTTCTTGGAACAACCTTCATGGTTCCAAATCCGCCTGAAGAGTATTTTCGGCTCAAGTACGGCCCAGATTGGATGACTCCCAAAGAAACGGGCGACTTCGAGCAAGACGTATTGGATCTAATGGACGATCGCAGCGACTCAAGCGACTCCAAAAATTCACTACAGTTGGCTGATCAACGTGATGCCAATCTACATACAGGTAGCTTGAAGGTCCTTGGCTTCGATGGCGAAGCTGCTACAGGTGTTGAAGTCACGCTCGCACCGACCACTGTTCTTACGGGGCTAGACAAGGCGAACACCAACGAAGATGGCTATGTCTATTTCAGGTTGCCGGAAGAAGCTAGTTACGTTGTCGCAGTTCAATTAGGTGACAGCAAAGAAATTCTATATTGGGAAGAACTTAAACCAGGTATCGAGTATCTTTACACGCCCGATTCAGCGCATCCGACGGGCCGGGCTCACGCCTTGATCTCACAGTAGAAGCCATCCCCGAAACCGCCCCAGAACACCAGAATTCAGGAGTGACCGAGATTACACGCGTCTATGTCGATATGGTGGCCGACCTGTTCCACTACGGTCACGTTAATTTTTTGCGACAGGCGAAATCACACGGTGACTTCTTGCTGGTCGGAGTTCACTCCGACGAAACCGTAGCGGACTACAAACGCAATCCGATTCTTTCGATGGACGAACGTGTCGCTTCCGTTGCTGGCTGCCGATACGTTGATGAGGTTGTACCGAATGCTCCACTCGAAATTACTCGCGATTGGATCGAGAAGCACAACATTGATCTGATAATTCACGGCGACGATGTCGTACCTGAAGTCAGGGATGTCTGGTACGGCGTTCCGATTGAAATGGGCATTTATAAGTCAGTGGGCTACACAGATGGTATTTCGACGACCGAGCTCATTTCACGAATAAAAGCGGCGGATGTCGGATAACGGTCGATGATCGATCAGCCAGTTCGGGGGATTCGAATACGCCTGCCCGAGTTGGGTGGCGCCTAGAGTGGTGAACATGGCCCCTGCTTTTCGACCGTGCTCCTTACACGCATGCGTGGCACCTGTATCATCGAGGCTTCTCTCGCCGACGCGGATACTGCTTTGTGTCAATTCGCCGGTATCACAACTGGAATATTGAATCGGCGAGGTCCTCCACTCTGTGGTCGGGCGCTCAACATGAATTCGGTCAGTAGAGACGCCCCTAGATTCTAGGAAATCTACGGCCTCTAGTGTCCCTTAACAATTCGAGTTTTTATGCGCCGTAACACCGGGATTTTTCTCGGCGATCACGCCGATCCTGTCGGTCGAAATTGCGGTATCGTAGCGTTCACCACTGGATCGATCTAACTTGAACAGCCCGCACGGCGACCTTCACATCTACATCAAGGACAAAACCATGAGCGAATATATTCCAAGCCCTTCGGCATGGGTTGCTGAGCAGGTTGAACTGTATGAGGGCAGCAACGGCACCGAGGGACTGACCCTGAAGGACACGGGGTTACCGGTTATCATCGTGACCAACAGGGGGCACAAAACCGGAGCCGTCCGCAAGACACCGCTGATGAGGGTGGCGGACGGAAATAATTACGTGCTGGTGGCTTCGAAGGGTGGAGCGCCGGAACACCCACTCTGGTATCACAACCTTAAGGCGGACCCGAACGTCGAAATACGCGACGCAGCGAACGTGACTCCTATGCGGGCACGAGAGCTGGAGGATTCGGCCGAGAGAGACCGGCTCTGGGATCTCGCGGTGGAGGCTTTTCCCCCGTACCGAGATTACAAGGAGAAAACCGATCGCATGATCCCGGTCTTCATCGCAGAGCCGGTTCGATAACCCGAAAAGCAACAACTCGATTATTAAAGGGTCTGCCGGGGCGGCCCCTAATTGTTTGCACGGCGGTTGATCGAATAGCCTGACCCCGTTGTTCCGGGCTTGATGTAGGCTTTTGAGGCGAACTTACACGCCCGAAAGTTGAGATCAATACATGCGCATCGGACTGATGATTGAAGGTCAGGCAGGACTGACATGGGAACGCTGGATTCACATCCTGCACACCGCAGAACGCCTCCAGTTCCCATCTATCTTCAGATCAGACCATTACGTCATCGGGACTCCAAAGAGTTCACTGGACGCGTATCTCACTTTCGCCATCGCCGCTCGGGAGACCAGCAGTATTCGATTCGGGCCCCTCGTCACCCCGATCACTTTTCGATCTCCTCAGGATGTCGGACGAATGGCGGCGCAGATCAACCAGCTCAGTAACGGTCGGTTTTTGCTTGGGCTGGGCGCCGGATGGCACGAGCCTGAACACGTCCGATTTGGAATTCCGTTTCCGCCTCTGCATGAGCGATTTGATCGATTGGAAGAGGCGATCAACATCATCAAAACCCTCTGGGGACCGGGTCCTGCGTCCTACAAAGGCAAGCATTACCAGGTCGAGGAGGTCGACTGTTTGCCGAAGCCCGTCTATGGCGCGGACACGCCGATTCTGATCGGCGGTTCGGGCGAGAAACGTACGATACCGCTTGTGGCTAAATACGCTGACG
>CAUZKS010000117.1:0-6515 GCA_963580625.1 Dehalococcoidia bacterium
TATGATCAGTTTGATGCTTTCCTAGATCTTTCCCTTAATGAACAGGTAAAAATCCTAAATTAGTATATTTACTCGGATGTCCCCCGGGCTGTATCCCGTACTGACATGCTGTGTAGCAACGGAGCAGTTTTGGTAGCACCCTGCGCGAGACCCCTGGCCTTTGCCGGAAGATCTATCGCCCCCGAATAAATACGATTGAAATGGACTCTGGCGTACCTTTCTGAACCCGGGTAAATAGTTCCTAAACCACAGGGCTTGAGTTCAACTCTCACCCGGGGCACCACTCGTCAGTTCATCGTGAGAGAAGCATCCAGAAATGGGTGCCTCTTTTGCGTCCGGCAGAAACCCACATGTATGCAGGCGATTGTCAGACAACACGGCGCTCGCCAGCCGGTATCCGTGCAAATTCAATGCTAAAGTCCCGATTGGTATGACATTTAGGTGCACTCACAAAGTTGTGATGACTCCTCTCCCCGTAGATCAAGGACCCGCAACATCTCTGAGTCGGCCTCAATCGAAGAAACTGGCTCAGGCAAAACTGCAGGAGTGGATCTGAAGCCTTCAGGGATCTATCGTGGATGGCCAATTGCGGCCACCACCTTCCTCACCATCGGCATATCCATCGGAGCGGCCCAGTTCGCATTCGGTGCGTTTATCATCCCGCTGGAAGAAGAATTCGGGTGGTCCCGGACTGAGATAAACGTCTCTCTGACGCTCGCCGCATCCATGGGCATAATCACACCCTTCGTCGGGCGTCTCATGGACAAACACGGCGCTCGTTCCATCATGGCTGCGTCCGTGAGCCTGATGATTGCCGGGTTCCTGCTGCGCTCTGTGATGACAGATCTGTGGCAGTTCTACACGTTCAGCATGCTGATCTTCCTCGGCACCCCCGGATCTTCGATGCTGCCGGTCGGACGGCTTGTCACTTTGTGGTTCTCCACCACGCGCGGCCGAATGATGGGTCTGGTCATGTCCGGGGTTAATTCAGGCGGCCTGCTCTACGTCCCGTTACTCACCGCCGTTATTGCCTTTGCAGGGTGGCGATGGGGATTTGCCGGCATAGGATTCCTGTTGATCGGAATCTTGATTCTGATCATGTTCGTGATCCGGGATAAACGGGAAGACGTCGAACGCGAAGTCAACAAGCGCTGGATGCCCCGTGGAGACGCTGGGGAAGCCGCCCGAGCTGCGTTCGAGGGATTCACCGCTCGGGAGGCGATCCGCACCCGGGCGTTCTGGTTCCTGTCCTTTGGCATGGCCCTTCAACATTTCGCCCATACATCCGCGGCCACGCAGTTTTTCCCGCATCTTGAGCAGGGCGGATTCACCTCCGCTGAAGCCGCTATAGGACTCATGATCCTCGCGTTGTTTGCAATCGCGTCAAAGATCATCTTCGGGACAATCAGCGAGTGGATCACGGCACGTTGGTCATACGTGATTGTCGTCGTACTTCAGATCACGGGATTAGCGATACTTTTACTCCCCGGCAGCCAGATGTTCATATGGGGCGGGCTGATGGTTTTCGGGTTAGGGATGGGAGGGGTCGGAGCGCTTGGTCCGCTTGCGATCGCAGAGATGTTCGGGCTTAAGAATTTCGGCGCAATCATTGGATTGACAACCCCCGCGTTGATCATTCCTACTCTCGTGGGTCCCGTAATGGCGGGCTTCATATTCGACAGCACCGGAAGCTATGTTCTGGCGTTCCAGATCACTCTCGGAGTACTACTTATCTCGATGACCAGCTTCGCGATGGCAAGTCCACCCTCCTCGTTCAAAAGGTCCTCAAGGGGTTGATGAATATAAAGTCCATCTCGTGTCGCTCGTCTAATTCTCCCCCTTCGACCATAGACCTCGCCACACCACTCCCGCCAAAAAAGTACCGACCAGACCTACGATCGAGTTGATAGCCAGTGCGGTACGGATGCCAAGCCACTCGGCTATCACGCCACTGATGATGAGCCCAATCGGCAGTCCGTACACGGCCAGGGAGCGCATGCCCATCACGCGGCCTCGGTATGCCACCGGTGATGTATGGAGGAGGGTGGACGACATAGAGATCATTGCCAAACTTTGCGTCATCCCCCACACCACGAGTGTCGCCAATGCAGCCAGCCACCAACCCATCGCTGCGAAGGTCAACATGCTCACGTGCCAAAGGACGATGCCGATCATCATGCGCCTCATCGGAGCAGCGGACTGTGCATACGCTGCAAGACAGATTGAACCGAAAAGTGCACCGACACCGTATGCCATCTGCATATGCGCGAATCCGTTCGGTCCCTTGTCGAAGACCTCGCGCGCCACAACTGCCATGAGACCGTGCACGGTAGGAAACAACGTCAAGTTGACCAGAAAGGCTAGAACCAGCGGGCCGATAATTGCTTGGTCGTGCCTGATATAATTCGCGCCGTCTTTGAGGTCTGCAAACCATCCGGCATCGTCGACTCGGGCTGTCTGGGTCTTCAGAACTATCCCCACGGAAATCAGGCTGCTTCCTGCGTAAAGAAGCACGACAGCCATGTACGCCCCACCAAAACCGAGCGAACTCATAAGGGTTCCGCCAAGCAGGGCACCTGTGATGCGTGATATGTCCATCACACTACGGCTTAGTGCGAGTGCATTGGAAAGGGATCGTGCCGGCATAACGTCCGCCAGTAGTGCCTGACGAACAACATTGTCGAGATTACGCACTACGCCGGTCGCGAAAGCCAGGACAAATGCATGCCACGGCTCTAGCGCGCCTGTTAGCGCCAGCGACGTGAAACCGAGTGCTATGACCGCCAAAGTTGCGCGCCCAGCGATCAGTAATCGCCGTCTGTTGAACTTATCCGTTAAGGCTCCGTATACGGGGCCAAATAACGTCCCTGCAAAACGCAGTGCGGCGATCAATCCCACCAGTGCCGGAGAGTCCGTGGCGGTAAGGATGTACCAGCCGAGGATCAGTGTCTCCATCTCGAACGCCCAGATGGTCAGACCATCGGACGGCCACTGGAACCGAAAACTACGATTCTGAAACGCATCCAAGACGCCCGTCCTGCTAGGTGTAACCAACGGGGAAGAGGGCGCGTTTTCAGTCGATCTGTGCAATGGGGACAATGTTTCCGGGCCTCGCCCTATTAACTTCGTCCATAGAGCCGAGAGTTACCTCGGAATGATTTTCAGTTCTTACTATGTGGTCATCCTTGGGGCCACGCTTGTGTCCCAAGAGGGAGGGAGAGTGAGACAGCGGCCTAGGCTAGCGGAGTTGGTGGACGGGGGATATGCCGTAGACGGGGGTGGAGATGTGTTCGAGGCGGGCTTTGAGTTGGAGGGCAAGGTATCTGGAGTAGTTGCGGGATTCGGCGAGGTTGCCGCCGTGGAACCACAGGTTGGGTTGGTGGGTGGGCTTCCACATGTTGCGGAGTTCGCCTTCCCAGGGGCCGGGGTCGTACTGGGTATTGGAGCCGAGGCCCCAGATTTTGCCGACGCGGTCGGCGACTTCCGTTGAGATGAGTTGTTCGGCCCATTGGGCCATGTTGCCATAGCCGGTGGCGTAAACAATGAGGTCGGCGCGGAGCTCTGTGCCGTCGGTGAGTACGACGGTGTGTGGGGTGATGCACTCGATGGTGACGCGGGTGCAGAGTTTGATGTCGCCGTTGATGACGAGTTCAGAGGCGCCGACATCGATGTAGTAGCCGGAGCCGCGGCGGGCGTATTTCATGCCTATGCCGGTTTCGTCTTCTCCGAAGTCGAGGAGGAAACCGGAGGCTTCGAGGCGGGCGTAGAAATCTGCGTTGGCGGCGCGGGCCGCGTCGGTGGCCTGTTTCCTGGCGATGGGGGCGAGGGCGTTGATTTCTGATGAGGCTATGAGATCGGCGACGTCGGTGGTGATGCCGGCTACGACAGCGGCCTCGGAGTAGTTGCCGCCGTCGGTGGCGCGGTTGCCGCCGGCGGATCGGGTGACGGTGGTGTGTGATCGCTGGACCATGGTGACGGTGGCGGCGTCGTGCTCCCATAGGTCGTGGCAGATGTCGTGGGCGCTGTTGTTGGAGCCGAGCACGACGGCGTGCTTGCCGGCGTAGGGCGCGCCGGTACGGAACTTGCTGGAGTGCATGATGTCGCCGGTGAAAGTTTCGGCGCCGGGGACGTCGGGGATGTTGGGGAAGCCGGACATGCCGGTGGCGAGGACGAGGTGGGTGGGGCGGAGGGTGAGGGGCTGGCCGTCACGGATGACATCGACACGCCATGAGTTGGCGGCTGCGTCGTATTCGGCGTGGGTGCATTCGGTGGAGGTCCAGTAGTTGAGTTCCATGATCTTGACGTACATCTCGAGCCAGTCGCCCATCTGGTCTTTGGGGGTGTAGATGGGCCAGTGGGATGGGAAGGGGACATAGGGCATGTGGTCGAACCAGACGGGGTCATGGAGGGTGAGTGAGTCGTAGCGATTGCGCCATGAGTCACCGGCGTTCTGGTTGCGTTCAACGACGATCGAGGGCACGTTGAGGCGACGGAGGCGCGCGGCGAGGCCGATGCCGCCTTGGCCGCCGCCGATGATGAGGACGTAGGGCTGGGTGGTGTAGCCGAGTTCGGTCTGTTCGCGCTGGCGGCGCTGGAGCCAGGTGGTGCGGTCTTTGTGTGCGCCGTGGTCGACGCCCATGTCGCGGGTGAAGCCCAGCTTTTCTTCGTGGCCAGTGAGTTCTTGGAGGGCGGTGAAGAGTTGCCAAGCTTTGCCGTCGCGGAGGCGGAGACGGCCTTTGCCGCAGCCAACGTTGGTGGTAAAGGTGAGCCAGGCGTCGGTGACGCCGTCCGTGGTGGTGGGCTCGCCTTCGAGTTGCCAGCCGGTGGGAGCGGTGGCGGCGTTGCAGGCCTGGAGCATGTGGCAGATCTGATCGCGGCCTTCGAGGGTTTTGATGTTCCAAGTGAAGGCGACGAGGTCACGCCAGTAGGAGTCTTCGTGGAAGCAGTTGGCGGCGGCATCAGCGTCGTTGCGGGCGAGGGCGTCGGTGAAAGTTTCCAGCCATGCGGCGACTTCGATGGCGGGAGCGGTGCCTGTGCCGGCTTGGTTGGTGATGGTCATGGCGATGGCTCCGAGGTGGCGGCGCGACGCCTCGATGGGTGGGTGGGATGCGATTTGGGGGGATGGATCCCGAAAGGTGGGAATATGGTACTGGGTGACGCACGCGGCCTGTATTTGGATGGTATGGACTTCGTTCCGCGCCACCAGCGGGAAGGAGGCAGGTCGGCAGCATCACTAGAACATATGAAACGAGATAAGCGTCAACCGTAGATCGAGATCAAGTTTGGAGTACTCCGGTAGGCTGCGAATCCCAGCAGGAAAGGCCAGCTGTACGTCGTAAAACATTCCATCTGTCACAAACCAATGTCTTGTCTCCGCCCAATCTCGAGAATCGAAGATAAAGGAAGTTCGGAATTCATGTCCGCTCACCAGATCGCCTGAGGACGTCCGTGATCTAAATATGTTTGCGTTCTCCGAGATGATCGTGTAATCCGTCATGTCCGCCCCGGCGGCGACGGTCCAATCTTGTCTGTAGGCCGCCGTGTTCGGGTAAGAAAGCGACTCCACCGCCGCCGTCTCGATCCGGATAGAGCCCTCGTTTTTACCATCCCAAATCACGACTGATGCCGGATCTGAATCGTCCAAGCTCCATCCGGCCGGCACGTTGATTTGCCAACCCGTGGTGGCGCTCGTGTAGACGCCGTCCACAATTTTCGGATCCGCAATAGACGTCGGGGCCACAACTATTGAGCCAGATCGCATGACCTCGTACTGGTCTTCTAGGGTTTCAGTTGAGACGGCAAATCCAAATCCTTCGACAGCGATAGATCCGCTCGAAGTTCGAACCACATACGTGTTAATACCGGCTATCTCACCGGTGTCCAATAACAGCGGTCCCCCGCTATTACCTGGATTTAAAGCAGCGTCGGTCTGTATCTCATGGCGGTCATATGTCGCGCTGTACTGAATTCCAGAGACAATTCCTACGGAGATACGTAAAGAATCTACCTCGTCGCCCAACGGATACCCTAATACGATTACTGGTTCCGACAAACGGATAC
The DNA here is from genome assembly GCA_963580625.1 of Dehalococcoidia bacterium. Classification (GTDB taxonomy): domain Bacteria; phylum Chloroflexota; class Dehalococcoidia; order Lucifugimonadales; family Lucifugimonadaceae. The sequence continues at coordinate 6,061 of CAUZKS010000117.1, forward strand.
TTTCAGGATCTGCGAACCCCAAATGTGTGAATCCCTGATCGCAACAAATCTTGAGTACGGCTAAATCGCGAATCTCGTCAATGCCAACGGTCGTAGCCGGATACACGTCCGAGTCGTTGACCGTCACATCGACAGTTTCACTGCCTTCTACGACGTGATAATTCGTCAAAATGAAAGCTGTTCCCGCGTTTGGGTCGATTTCAACTATTACTCCTGACCCACTCGAAACGTCGGTCCTAACTCGCACTACCGCGGTACGTACCCGTTCGATCATTTCCGAGCGCGTTTCAGGAACCGGTGTCGGTGTGTGGGTTGGAGTGGGAGTGGGAGTGGGAACGGGTATTGCAGTGGGAGTCGGAACGGGTATTGCAGTTGGAGTCGGAACGGGTATGGCAGTGGGAGTCGGAACGGGTATGGCAGTTGGAGTCGGTGAGGTGATTTCCGTCGGCTGCACT
>CAUZKS010000118.1:0-6429 GCA_963580625.1 Dehalococcoidia bacterium
GACTTGACATGACGAGCCTATATCCGGTGATTGCAGAGTCAATCTGCGCGTAATCAGAAACTCTTTCTGGTATGTGTTTTTCTGGGGGGTACGTAAACTGGTCTGAGTCGGTCACTGTTCAGGAGTCATCATGAAGAGAAGAGTCATATCGGGTTTTGTACTGGCGGTTGCACTTCTAGGTGTATTTGCATCAGGACAGCATTCGATCGATGCTCAAGGTTTTCCAAGCCTGGGATTTATTCTCTACCAGGGCTCCGTAACTGTTGCAGGACAGCCCGTTGAGGATGGACTAGAGATCAGGGCACGTGTGGTGGGAACGTCGTGGGAATCACGTGCGGTTACGACCAGCGGCGGTCGTTATATTGCGTTGCAAATGGGGCCGGTAGAAGAGGGCGAAGGCGGCAAGATAGAGTTCATTCTTGAGAACCAGATCGTTGCCACGACTCAGGACACTTACTTTCTGCCGGACTGCGAAGCTGACCCGTGTCCGAGGTCACGTGTGTTTGACCTGATGTTTTCCACGACCCCTCTTGAGCCGACTCCGGTACCAAGCCTCCCGGCTCGTTACTCAGGATTTGTGATAGCGGGCGACGTAATACCGCCGGACGCAACTCCGTTGACGATACGAATTGGTTCGTCTTACGAATCGTCCGGAGGAACTATCTCTGACGGCGAATTTTCTATCATCGTCGACCCACAAGACATGGCTCTTTCCGGAACGCCGGTTGAGTTCTTCCTTGCTGGAATAAAATCCAGTCACACTGTCCCGTACCAATCAGGTGAAATTGTGTCGAACGTCATATTGACCTTCGGCGCTCTACCAACTCCTACGCCTGTACCGACTCCTACACCTGTACCGACTCCAATCCCAACCGCGACTTCCGCGCCCACGCCGACTCAGATACCAGAACCCACGGCAACGCCGGAGCCCACGCGTACGCCTACACCTGTGCCGACCAGTACGCCGGTACCGACAGCAACCCCGACTCCGACAGCAATCCCTGGGACCCATGCGATCGCGACCGCGATTCCTGAGCTGACTGCTACACCGGTAGTAATAGTGGCTGAAGAGGTGGCTGAAGAGGTGGCTGAAGAGGATGAAGGTGGCGGAGGGCTGTGCAGCGCCAATCCGGGCGGCCCCGCCTCTGGTGGCCAGATCGCACTACTGTTGGCTCCGCTGGCACTGGGCTTGTGGGTCCGGACGAGGCGCAAGACGGCAGAAGCAACGGTCAATTAAAACAGGCCCTGGTTGGTCGATCGGGCGACGACCCGGAGAGCGTTTAATTGACGAGCGATTGGTCGCCGGTGTCTCGGGTACCGATATGGCCTGCTGTCAGTGCGCACGCGTTCGATGAATAACGAATGTTTGTACTCGCCGCCGCCGTCTGCAATGATCGCAGACACGGTTCCTTCAGAGTGGGCTTCGGAGCGTTGTATTGCTCCGAGAGAGCTTGTTAACTGCCCTGAGGTCTCAGGAGCACGAGTCTTTGCGTTTCTCCGAGGTTACCCCGCGTAATCGTCACCCGGGCCACTGGTTCTGGCTTGGGTAGGCCTATCTCGGAGACGAACGGGTCGAACGGGCCGAAATCGGATCCATCTGACGGGATGCTCGGGTGCAGTGGAATTACTACGCGAGGCTCAAGCGCCCGTGTGACTGCGGCGGCCTGATCAGCTGACATAGCCTGATCCGTGCCCCCTGCTGGGGTGATCAATACATCCACGCGCCCGATCAACTGCGCGGCCTGAGTTGTAAGAGGACCGTTCAGGGCCCCCAGATGGCAGACAGTTACAAGCTCGGCATCCAGCGCGTAAACCGTATTCAGAGCCCTCGGGTCGTTGGCGTCGCCTAGAGGAACAGCAATTCCCCTGACAGCCAGCCCCGAAATTTCGTATTCACCCGGTCCACGAATAATGGCGACTTTACCCTCCCATCCTTCGATACCCGGGAGGGCGGTGGCATGACTGACTGTCACCACGGAGGTGTCAGAATCCACGTCTGGACCCGGCCTAGAACCCGGCTGTGGGTCCATCACAAGGGTCCCCGCGGCGGCGCTAATGATGATCGATCTGTCAGCGAGCCAGCGAATGTCCATGAATTAATTCCAGAAGCGCGTGAGGCGCACAAAATGGGGTCGGAAAATCGAAGGGGAGGAGACTGTTGAAGTCTCCTGAATATGGTCTGAAAGAGCACGTTCCACTCTACGTTCTCCCCAATGCACGGTCAACGTAAGCCAATCGTGTTGACACCCCATTTCGGCCATGCTAGGTTCGGCAGTATCGGCGGACATCCCAAATAGCCGTCACTGCAAGTCTGATCGCATCTCTCTGGAGAGCGCAAATGACCACTCTGAGCCCGCGGCGGGGCAGCATATTACGACTCATCGTTGATGGCTACATCGCGACCGGTGAACCGGTCGCGTCCTCCGTTGTCGCATCAGACCTTAAGGTCAAGATTAGTCCGGCTACCGTCCGTAACGAGATGGTTAGCCTTGAGGATGACGGCTACATCACACGGCCGCACAGCTCCGCTGGCGGCGTGCCGGCGGACAAGGGCTATCGTTTCATCGTCGAAGGACTCGAAGCAAGTTACATCCAGCCGGACGCACAGGACTTTGATGCCATAAGAGCGGCGCTTGAGAAACGCCGCCGGGACATGGAGGAGTGGGCAGACGCCGCCGCTTCCATCGTGGCCGGGCTGCTCAAGACTCTTGCGTTTGCGACAGCGCCGAGAGCAGACGCATCCAGGATTAAGCAGCTAGAGCTTCTGTTGATGCAGGACCTGACGGCCATGCTGGTCCTCATCCTCCATGAAACGACAGTGGTCAAACAGTTGATCCCGCTTGATTCTCCTACAACCCAGGATGAGCTATTCCGTGTTCGAAATCGTGTCCACGAGGCCGTTACCGGGCGCACCGCAGATGAGATCGCCGGGCAAATAGGCGCCGGTGACGCCGGGGATGGGCTGGAATCTGTAATTCTGGGGTCGGCGGTCAGAGCTTTGAGAGAGCGGGACCAGCAGAAAATCTCTGGCTACAACATCGAAGGACTGGGACGCCTGCTCGGGGCGCCTGAACTATCCCAGGACAACTACGGCGCTGAGCTGACCGAAGTGCTCGACAGCGACGAAGCGTTGTACGAACTCTCTGAGGGCGCGCCGAGTGATGGCAGTGCAGTTGTGTACATCGGCGCCGAGATCCCGCGAGTGGAGTTCAACCGGTGCAGTGTGATCATCGCAAGATACGGCGTGCCGTCCGAGGCTTCCGGGGTTGTGGGGATGATTGGACCGACGAGACTCGCTTACAAACGTGCGGTGCCTGTGGTGGAGGCAGCGGCCACATTATTGGGCGATCTGGTCACAGAGGCTTACTACGGATATCCGGTATCGGGCGAGTCAACGACGGCGCGCACTTAGGCAAATCCGGGTAAACGGCGTCTCCGATTGGACTTTCGCGTTCGTATAATGGGTTTGTACGATCGCGTTCCATGCCGTTCGGCGAGTTAATTTCCATCGTCAATGACCACTAAAACAGATTTTTATAAAACCCTCGGAGTCGCACGTAATGCCACTCCCGAGGACATCAAAAAAGCGTACCGCAAGCTGGCGTTTGAGTTCCATCCCGATCGGAACAAAGACGCCGGAGCAACGGATCATTTCAAAGAAATAAGCGAGGCGTACCAGGTCTTAAGCGACCCGGACCGCCGCGCTTCCTATGATCAATTTGGCCATGCCGGCGCGAACGGCGCCGCTAGCCGAGGATTCGAGGGCTTTGAAGGGTTCGGCGGACTCGGAGACATATTCGAATCATTCTTCGGCGGCGGGCAGCGATCACGTGGTCCCACACGAGGCCGAGACCTGGAGTACCGCACGACGATCACCTTTATGGAGGCCGTATTTGGCGCCGAGAAGGAGTTCGACATCAACCGTGTCGAGGCTTGCGGTCGTTGTTCCGGCAGTCGTGCCGAACCGGGGACGTCGGCCGTTCAGTGCGCGACTTGCAGTGGCTCCGGTCAGGTGCGGCGAATCCAGCGCAGTATTTTTGGCCAGTTCGCACAGATGTCTACCTGCTCCACCTGCCAGGGCGCCGGCAGCACAGTCTCATCGGCGTGTACGCAGTGCCAGGGCGCCGGTCGGGAGAGGAAGCACCGCCAGATCTCGGTAAACGTTCCCGAGGGCGTGGACGTTGGAAGCCGCATTCGACTCAGGTCGGAGGGCGAGCCAGGGGACGCTGGTGCATCACCGGGAGACCTGTATATACATATCGATGTCGAGTCCCACGATACCTTTGAGCGGGACGGGAACGACATCCTCATGAAGCTGGACGTCAACGTTGCAAGGGCTGCACTTGGCGCGACGACCAAAGTCCAGACCGTAGACGGCCTGAAAGAACTCGAAATCCCGGCCGGTACTCAGTCCGGACAGGCGTTCAGGATGCGCGATCTCGGCGTGCCTCACCTCGGATCTTCCGGACGACGTGGCGACCAGATCGTCATAGTTAATGTCGCCATCCCGCGAAAGCTGGACGAGCGTCAGCGGGAATTGCTTGAAGAGCTTGCCGCAACCATGGGTGACGATATTTCTCCCGGACCTGAAGAAGACGGATGGCTTGGCAAGGTCAAAGATTTCATGAGCGGGGACGGCAATTAATGCCGGATAACTTTCTCCCTGAATCTTGCCTCGTGGAACGCGGCTAACACGAAATGCCCTCTCAATGGCTTGAATTAAGCACCGAGGCTCCGGGGGAGTATGCAGAGCCTCTGACTCACCTGTTCGCCCGCTACGGCGAAGGTGGGGTCGTTGTCGAAGAGGCTGGCGGCTTCAATCCGGACGAGGGCGAGACGCCGCCGGTGAACGCGCCTGTGATTGTGCGAGCCTATCTTCCGATCGACGCCACAACGGCCGACCGTCGTTCCAAAATTGATCTTGGATTGCGATTGATCTCCTACTTGCACCCTATCCCGCCCTTGAAAGAACGAATACTCGAGGATCGGGAATGGGAACTCCAGGAGTTCGAATCTGTTCGCGTGGGCAAGAGAATGGTGATCGCCCCAGAAGGCTCAAACTGGGACCGGAAGTCGGACGACATCGTGATCAAGCTCGATCCCGGGTTGGCGTTCGGGACGGGACACCATCCCACAACCCGGATGTGCATGCTTTATCTTGAGAAAACGATCTCCCCGGGTTGTAAGGTTCTTGACCTGGGTTGCGGTTCCGGGATCCTGACCCTGGCTGCGTTCAAGCTGGGCGCCGGGTCCGTGACCGGGCTCGACATCGAGGCGGATGCGATAAAGGCCAGCCACGAGAACCTGAGTAAGAACGACCTCGAACAAGAGGCCGAATTCCATCTTGGCAGCCTGCCGAATCCGATCATCCCGGACGGATCAATCGATGTGACCGTGGCCAACATTTCTGCCAGTATCCTCATTGTGCTTGCACCGCACATACTGGCGACACTGGCGCATGATGGCGTGTTCGTTGGCTCGGGTTTGCTCGCCGAGCGTAAGGACGAGGTTGAAACGGCCTTCACAGAGGCGGGCGCGGAGTTCACCGATCTCACCATTTCAGGCGACTGGGCGGCTTTTTCTGCCGTGATGCGTTCCTGATTAGTTCCCGGAAACGTTTTGGGTAGTTCCATGCACCGGTTTTACCTGCCGGACGGTATGCCAGCAGAAGGCCCTGTCCGGTTTCCAAGAGACATCGCAAGGCAACTGTCGCGCGTGCTCAGGATGCGGGCCGGTGAAGAGATCGGCGTTTTTGATGGCAGCGGCACCGAGTGGACGATAGAACTTAATGACGTTTCCTTGCGGTCTGTTGAGGGACATGTCGTAGACGTCACCCGACCCAGCACCGAGCCTCGGGTCGATATCACGCTGTACCAATCGTTGATAGATGCGGCCCAGTTCGAACTCGTTTTACAGAAGGGTGTCGAACTTGGCGTGAAGCGCTTCGTTCCGCTACTTACTGAAAGAGTCTCAGGAGCCGGATCGACCGGGGCTTCTGAGGGCCGTCAGGCACGCTGGGCGAGGATCGTACAGGAGGCCGTCGAGCAGTCAGGCCGGGTGTTCGTGCCAGAAGTCGTCGCACCCGTTGCGATGGATGCTGCGTTCGCAGATCCGCCCAAGGGGCTGTTCATCGTGCCGTGGGAGGGGGAGACCTCCATCAGTCTGCGTGAGGTACTCAAGACTCAGGATGCGGGCTCTGATGATGCAATCAGCATCGTGATCGGGCCCAAAGGTGGGCTTACCGAGGCGGAGATCGAGTTTCTGACGCAATGCGGAGCCCTGCCTGTGACACTTGGCAGCCGGATTCTTCGTGCCGAGACGGCGGCCATCGCAACGTTAGCTGCGGTGCTGTACGAACTCGGAGATCTTGAAGCACCTTGATATACAGGGGAGACTAAGCATCTTTCCGATTTCGTTAACGCGTCGACT
>CAUZKS010000119.1:0-6421 GCA_963580625.1 Dehalococcoidia bacterium
GACAGATTTGCCGCCGGGCACCTATCGCATCGAGGCAAGGGCGCCCGGTTATCTCAATTCTGACTCAGTTGTGAAACTCTCCGACGGTATCGGATTCAATCTGGATTTCGATCTAATCGTGGACGGCGCATCGCTCCGCATAGCACTAACTTCATCGACATACGGGGGCATCGGCGTCAGCGACATCCTGGTCAGAATTAGGGGCGCTCTCGGCACATCGTCAGAAAGCGTTCAGGTTGATGTCGTTACCGGTCCTGATGGATCGGTTGCCGCTGGCGGCTTGCCGGCCGGAACCTATGACATCTGGACTCCCACACCGGCCATGGTCTCCGCGAACGACCGTGCCGACCTGTACCCTCTGTACAGAACGCTGCAACTCGGACGTGGTGAATCCCACACCCTCGACGCAGACCTGCCAGCCGTACCTGGAGGTATTCATGGCTTCGTGCGTGGCGGAGACGTCGCAGGGCAGACGCGTATTGGGACATCGCAGCGAAACGCAGCCACCTTGTCGCTCACCGACCTGCATGAGTCGTTCAGCTACCTGCCCGTCCACCTTTCGAACGCCCGGATATCGGTAACATCAGCGCGCTTCGGATCGATAGTCTTTTCTCCTCCCTCTTCGTCGGTCACTTCGGACCGGTACGGCAATTTTGTGCTCCCCCTGCCTCCGGGAACCTACTCTTTTGTAATCACCGCGGACGGCCACCTGACCACCACTGCAGAGGTGACTGTCGGTTCCGTTCCGATTGTTAACGACTTCCGACTGGAAACGGCGACAACTGCCGTCGTCGGTCGGGTCACAGGAACGATGTACCAGGATCTCACGCACCTGGTAGATGCGGCGTTTGCGGTGGCCGGGACCAGTGTGGTCCTTCAGCACGAGGACAAACTGTACCCGGCATCTACGGACGAACGAGGCGTTTTCACAATCGAAAATCTCCCGTTGACGGTTCTCAATGGGGTGGTCATACCGACGGTGTACGAAATTCGATTATCACATCCAGATTATCTGCCCCTGGTAGACACCTTGAGCCTCACGAAAGCCGAGGGAGCGTTCAGGCTGGTGCGGGAACTTCCGAGGTTGACCGCCGGAGGTTTCCTCGATATTTCTATCGCCACGAGGGACAAACACGGTATCAAGACTGCCGCTATCGCCACGCTGGAAAGCCTCCAGAACATCCGGACGATGGACGTGTACGACGCGAGTTTCCTAGAAGGCGCCGATACCATCGAAGTGGGGAATACGGTCTCATTACGCGCTCGACCGGGTCAGTACCGAGTTCGCATCTGCCCCGAGACCCCCGGCAGGCTCGGATGCTTTGATCACTTCTGGACCAGCGTCGGTGGATCTACAGAGACACTAGACCTATCGTTCAACTGTGTAGATACGGCGCTACCGGTGGAATGCAGTCTGGACGCTGGGATAAGCGCCAGTTCGTCTGGCCATATCCAGGCGACGGGATTCGTATATAGCGCGTCCACCGGTGAACCCCTGACAGATGCGGACGTGACCGTCGCTATCGCTGTCCTGACCGAGTACTGCTCCAAGAGCTGCACGGGTTTCATCAGAAACTTTGAGGCAACTGCGCCGACCGGACCGAACGGTCGATACCAGATGGAGTTTCAGATCCCAGACAACAACGGCGGAGCCGACCTCGTAGGGTGGTCCTGGGATGATGGAGAGCGCTTCTTTACCGTTGCGAGCCCGGGGTACAAGACCATAGTCGACAGCGGTTCTGGGGGACCGGTCCGTGCCTTCAACGGCACGCATTATTTTTATATGGATCCAACGAGACGGCTTGACTTGCTCGTCGTCAGCGCGTATTCGGAAGGCGACCCCGTACCGGGCCATGATCCATCTCTGGGATTGCCTGTCACCGGGCAGGATCAGCGCGCCGAAATAACACTCTCACCGCTTGGCGCTGAGCTTGCCACCGATTCCACCGGCATCACCTCGTTTAACGTCCCGCGCGGCACAACATCAACGCTGGTTAACGCGCCCGGGTACTATCCGTACGCTGCGTCATTACCTGTTTCTGATACTGGCGGATCAGAAGGTTCTAATGACCGTTTCACGCTCCCGATTGAGGAGATTTCAGCCCCCCTCATTGAGACCGACTCGTTACAGATAACCCAGACCACGGACGGACGGCCTCTGAAGGGTTACGTTCTCCGTGGGGTCTCGTCGCCGGCCACAGAAGCGCTCTGGGAAATACGTGTCGACAGAAACGGATTAAGGTCGTTACGTGCCGATTTCGATGATCCGATTGATTCTGTAAACCTGGTAATAAATGTGACCGAATCCTGTCCGGGCATCGGAGGGTCTGACGACAACCAGGTCACATTCCAACTCCGTGGTGTGCTTCTATCTGGAAACGCGAGCGGGGTTGGTACGTGGGGCGGAAACTTTGACGCCGCCCAACTACCTTGTGGAGTGCTCGGATGGACGATCGAAGCCCACACCTCCCGCTCCATCGCCAAGCTAGGATTTGATTGGCCGTTGTGGCCCTCAGATCAGCGATACCCACTCTCCTTGATCACAAACCTTGTCGGCGCCAAAGCGGAGCCTCTCATCGACCCGGTGTCCAGTCCCGTAGGATCAGTCCAGGTCTTCAAGTCGGCAACTCGCTCCTTGCGTGTCACCCACGACGGGGATTACCTGGTCTACGAAATGCCGGGTATCGTGATCTCTTCCGATTTTGGTCCACCGACTTCCGGTAGATTGTTAGACGAATTCTCTGGAGCAGGTGATCAACTTGGCTCTATCGAGGGCGCTCCATACACTGCGACATTGGACGGGGAGACAGGACTACTTAGTCTTCAGCCCTCTTCAGGAGAATCAACCTCCTTCTCCATCACGGCAACAGGCCTGTACAGCCTGAACAGTGCCATGCCCCCGACGCAGGCGATCACAGACGACTGGACTGAATCGATCAGCGCAATGCTGACCGAGTCTCGCATCGGATCGCTGGAACTTGCATATGTGCCTGATCCGGTGCGAGCCGTCCTGAACCGTTTTGCATCATCCCGCATAGATGGAACGGTCAGCGAAAGCGTTACCGTAGACGCGAGGTGGAGCCTCGCCTCACCTCCTGATCCCGGCGATTCACCTCCATTAATCGGAGAACGCAACGTTTTGCCCGGTACCAACTTTGAAATCGTTTCAATATCAGAGTTCAAATTCGCCACCTCGGTGGTAAGCCATCTGAGTGTCAACGGATCGCTTGACGCCCGGTCAGTTACAACATTCGCTGAAATCGATCGAAGCGGATTGATCAGGGAAGTGAATACGGTCGCTGACGGCAATAGCAAAACTTCGCTCGGACTGTGGTCAGCCTGGAATACAAATTTGGATTCCAACGGGTTCGTGTACTTTGACAACGACGCAGGAAAAGATAGCGTCTCCAGACCATCCGTGATTCTCCGGGAAACCGTATGGAGCACGTCGCCGACAACATCTCTGACGGTGGCCGCCGATGGGAATGTTTCGGGTACCACTTGGGACGGCGGTCTCCCACGGCCATCGATCGCCGCGGGCAAAAGTAGTGACGGAACTCTATTAGTCGCAACCCTGTCCGCCGCAGACGGCGATGACAGGCCTATCGGCACGAGTATCACAATACTTCAGGCCGAAGACCCGCGTGCATGGTCTCCTCCAGAACGGTTCACGGGACAGGTGGGCGGCATGGTCACAGATACCGCCGTCACGTTCAACTTCGATGGCGAGGCGATGCTGGTATGGTCTGCGATTCCCGAGTCCGGGAACGACCCCACCGCGTTTATACACCGCACCACGGGCGCCGAGCTGTTCTACAGCCGTCTTGACCCCGGAACCGGCGTCTGGGGCCTTCCAGAGCAGCTCACAAGCGACGATCGTCCAGATTTCGCACCAGTGATTGCTTCCGATGGCGAAGGCCGGGTGGTGGTCGCATGGATCCGGGATATGGATGGAAACGTTCTGACGACTGACGATATCGTCGTGTTCGCCTCGGACCGGATCGCCGGAAACTGGACACCGCCGATGCCGGTCATGTCGGCCCCCGGCGCTGCCTCAGAACTTTCTCTATCCGTCACTTCCGGGACCGCAGTGATCGGCATAATCGCTGATTCTCCCGGTACTGGCCAATCAATCGGTTTGAGCTTCAACAGCCTTGGACGTTGGAGCCCGGTCAACGTCATCGCTGGAGGCCGTTCCGGTATTACAAAGGTCGCCGTGTCGATGGGCCGGCCGGGATTGGCGACCGTAGCATGGAACGAGTTACACGGCGGCGATGGAGAATCACAGATCGTCGTCGTGGAAGCCACTTCCTCCGGCATCCGGGGCGAAACTATCGCCGTCGAAACGATTTCCGAGTTTGTGGACCTGGCTCTCGTCCCGACGTCTGACTCTCGCCACCTGGTATGGATAGCCGAGGGGGGCGCATCGCTGCACGGTGTTCGCCACAGGATTGACGGTTGGATCTCGCCGACGTCGATCGAAATTACATCCGGGTTATCGCGCCGGTTGATCGCCATTCAAGGTAATGACGATGAAACGGTGTTTACCTTCCACGAAACGATTCAGGACGGCGTTCCTGGTATGGCTTTCCTTCCTTTACAGGTGCGTTAATCGGACTCGTCCACGTGCTCGGTTAGGGTCGCTTCCCGGTCGGGCCACAACACATCTCGAAGCGCACCGGACGGACGACTTAGCCGAGACCGAGTAGCCCAACCCCGAGCAAAGCGTACTCTCCGCCAACCACGTCGGAGTTTCCAAGCGGCAGGTTGCAAACGAATACCGTTCCCCCGCCCTCCTTGGCAATGGAAGCATGTTCAGCACGACTTCGGGGTTGAGTTCAATTCGGATATCGAGCCGCGCACTCACGGGACACACGTACCAAGGACTTGCTACCTAGCCCTCACCGGCCAGTTCGAAGGGGAAATCCGCCCACTAATCGGTTAAAAATCATATGGGTCGTTGTACCGGACAAGCCGCCAAACATGGTGACCCAGCGCCATCCCATTCGCAGCCAGCGCGCCGGATATCAGGGACCATCGAATACCGTCGGTTGTGGGTACTCGAAGGGTTCCGCCCGGTATATGCCCGTATTCCTTGACGATGGCGGCGACGCCCTTGTCGAATCCGTAGTCGTAACCGATCCAACCGCCGATAAATGCCCCGGTCGCAATTAATACCAGGGCGACGATCCTGGTTTTCCACTCAGCTTCCAGTTTGAACCAGGCTATCGAGGTACCGAATGTAACTACCGCCGCCATCGTGTTCACAACCGTAAATGTCTGGAAAGTCAGACCTGCGAGCGGAGGGAACGATACCGACCAGAATAGATACCCAACAAAGCCGAGCATCAGTGCCGCGAGCAGCCCCATTATGGTGCGCCCAATCGTAGTGACCAGGAACATGTCCCATGAAGCGATCATTTCGCTTGTTCTCCAGCCCGTCCGAGATTACTCAGGTATGTCAAATCCAACCTATTCCCAAATTTATACGCATTCGATTCTAACTGCGATTTCATCTCAACCGACTCACATTTACGATGGATTCCAAATAATGGTGTGTTTCCCCCACATTCGGTCACGCCAATATCACTTTCTGGAAATAAATTTACTGCTCCCAGATCGAGGAAAATCCGCGCTTCATTCCTTACTCGATCGCGTCCGCGAGCGCCTGCTGTTGGTCCGCGCGTACAAGATCACCCAACTTGTCGTATACGACGGCCAATCTCTGGTGCGCGTCCTTCGCCACTTGAGATCCGGGCGCCCGATCTGTAGCCGTCTCATAAGAAGTCGCTGCGATCTCAAGCTGACCTAGATTCTCCAGAGCTACACCCCTGAACCACCACGCACTCGGATTCGGAAACGCCTGTGTTTCCATCCCGATCGCCCGGTCGGCAAATTCGAGTCCGAGGGCGTTATTTCCGACAGCCAGAAGCCCCTGGGCCACTTCAGTCTGGACTGACGGATACGATGGACGCGCATTGGCGATACTGACATACCTATCACGCGCTACATTGACAAGATCTGTACGACCAAGCGCGGCGAGTCTTGACTCTGCCTGCCCCATCCGCGTCTGTGTGTTGAACGCCTTCGAATTACGTTCCTCATAACGTCGAGCGGCTTCAAGTGCTTTCTCCCAACCTAAAATCGCCTGGTCATCAATTCCCGCGATCTGGGCCTCATTGGCCGCTTCCCGAAACAGATCGTTCACCTGAAGGTGGTAGTCCTGCACGTCCGGGTAAAGTTCTACGGCGCGCTGATATTTGACGAGCGCCTCGTCGGGTCTGCCCTCTTCGCGCAGTTCGAACGCGTCGCGAGCTATCGCGCTCGCCTTCAACGATTGGAAGTCCTTGTAGTACAGCACCCCGACAGCCAGTAGCGTTATCGTCAGGGCAACGGCAATGAAAACCGATTGTGGAGGCGA
>CAUZKS010000120.1:0-6362 GCA_963580625.1 Dehalococcoidia bacterium
GTTACTTCACAAGTTGACCAGGACCGAATCTGATAAATCACTACGGGGCGGATTTCACGGGAGAGGCTGAAGTATTCTCGACGTTCAGCCTGATTGCGTCGAAAGTGACGGTGGAAGAGCAATCGGCATCCGAAATTCCTACCATCGTCCCTGGCCAGAACTCGGGTCAGAATCGATAATTACCCGGGATGACCAGACTCCTTATTTGCTGCCGCCGTCGCCGCCAACTCCCGCGCCCAACGCGACGCCGCAGGCCACGCCGGCCCCGACCGAGGTTCTGTAGTCGGATCGGACGTTCTCGCCGATTACCGGCCCGACGGGTGCTCCTCTACCGCTGCCAAGCTCGTCTGACTTGTGGACGTGGGCGAAGGTTTATCCGGATTCGCGTGGTGGGTTGTACTTGGCGTGTTAGGACTCGCCGTACTACCGGGAATTGGCGGCGCCCTGCGGTGCAACCGTTCTTGATCCGGACCTAAAAGGCTGACGGACGTCGATTAAGCCGTCAGCCCAGGTTTCTCAACCTGCTGAACTTGACGGCGAAAATCGTCGCCAAAGTCAGCAGCACCGCTGCCAGTCCGATGATCGCCGCTTCCGCACCGAATACCTCCATGGCCGTCGCCACCGACAGGATGCCAAATGGCATGAAACCGAAGATCATCTCGAACATGCTGGCCACCCGTGCACGGTGCTCGTCGTCCGACAGCTCCATCGCCAGCGCCTGCCCCAGCGCAAACCGGCCAGCCTCTCCCACGCCGACAAACAGCATCAGAAACAACCCGATCCAGTAGTACGGCAATCCGGCAACGGACGCCATCGCTATCGCCGAGACGAAGGCCGAACCCATCAGGACTGCGCCCCGGCGCTGACCGCGTCGAAGCGACGCCATGCCGAGAGCCCCCATGAGAGAGCCGATCCCGGTCATGGCCGTCAACGCCCCGACCTGGAACGGGGTTGCGTCGTACACGTCCTTTGCGAACGCCGGGAGCAGCATGCGGAACGGCATCGTCAGGACCATCACGACCCCGGCAAACACAAGAACAGACAGGAGCTCTTTGTACTGGCGGACGTACTTGAAGCCTTCGACCACGTTCGATGCCACCGATCGTCGTGGAGCGTTGGGATCCGGGTCGAAGCGAGGTAGCTGGGTCATGAACATGATCGCGACGACATTGAGACAGGCCACAAGAAGGTACACGCCTTCCGGCCCCACAAACCCGTAGAGCACTCCGCCTATGGCCGGGGCCACCATCGTCGTCAGGCTCATCGCCGCCGAGTTGAGCGAGACGGCGTTCGACATCAACTCTTTGCCGACAGTCTTCTGGATCATCAACTGACGGGCCGGCATCATGAACGCAAAATAAAGACCCTGGATCATCGAAGCGACAAGCAGGTACTGCCACGTCAAAACACCCACGATGATCATGATCGCCACACCAAGTGCGATGACCACCTGCCCGGCCTGGAGAATCTGGATCAGCGTGCGTTTTTCCATTCGCTCTGCAACAGTTCCGCCGATAAACGATCCAAATAATGAAGCGGGCGCAAACCCGACCGCGATCAATCCGGTGATCGTGAAGGAGTTCGTGATGTCGTATGCCAGGATCCCGCGAGCGAGGAACTGCATCTGCGTTCCGCTCATGCCGGTCATCACACCTAGCCACAGAAAACGGTAATGGCGATTGCCGAGCGACTCAAAAGTCCGGCCAAAGAATCCGCTTGTATGTGCTGATGGGGTTGCCAACCAGGGTGCGGACCGCGCTGCGCCAGAGTCGGATGTAGTGACCGAACCCGTTTCGGGATCTGTGACGCGTTTTGACGGCGACGTATCGCCGGGGCGCAACGGTCCGCGATTTGCCATATTTCCTGGAGAGTCTTGCGATTACCGATCTAGCAGTCGGCTCAGAACGATTTGCGAGAGCGGGCCATGGTCGAACCGAGAGTTGGCCGATGCTTCAAGATCCATCGACCGTTAATTTACTGCGCGCGATCATATCGCTGGAAGATCGAGTGGCAAGACCGATGCAAGAATCAGTCCGTTCTGGCGTGACCGGTTGTAGCGCTTGGAACTTGAGAGGACCACACTAGCCAACATCCAATTCGATCTTTCACGATGAGGCCGCCCGCACATGAATGCAGGCCCGCCGCAAGTAGGCGAGTCCAGTCCCGTCATCGGTCCACCGAGGCCGGTGTCCATAGTTCGGAACCCACAGTTCGTCAGATTGTGGGCCATCGGCGGATTGACCAGCACGATGATGTGGCTGGACATGCTCGTCATCGCCCTTCTGACCCTGGACCTGACCGATTCGCCGTTCCTCGTATCGTTGACGTTTTTCCTGCGTTTCACACCGATGCTTTTTGGGTTTGGCATCGGGGTCATCGCTGATCACATGAACCGGAAGCACCTGATGGTGTTCGGGCTGGTCGTCCAGATCGGTGTATCTGCCGTTCTCGCCACCCTCGTGATCGTTGACGCGATTGAGTTCTGGCACCTCGCTGTCGGAGCGTTTGTCACGGGTTCCGTGCTGGCGAGTGAATTCCCTGTCCGGCGCACGATGATTGGCGAGGTGGTCGACCCTGACCGCGTTGGCCGTGCGATATCGCTGGAGTCCGGCACGAGCGCAGGCTCCCGTATCCTTGGCCCGATCGTCGGCGGAACTCTGTTCGCGACGATCGGGCCTCAAGGCGGCTTCATGGTTGGAGTGGTTCTGTACTCCGTTGCATTATTTGTAGCCCTCTCGATGCGGTACCAGCCACCTCATATTGAAGCGGTCAGAGCGGGGGCGTTCCGGCAAATCCGGGAGGGCGTCAGCTACATCCGCGGCAGCCGGTTGATGGTAGGAGTCCTGGTCGTCACATTGCTGATGAACATGTTCGGGTTCCCGTACGTGAGCCAGCAGCCGGTTGTGGCGCGGGAAGACCTGATGGTCAACGACGTGCTTGTTGGTGCGCTCGCGTCGATCGAGGGACTTGGATCGTTCATAGGCGCGGCGTTGATCGTCGCATTTGCCCGCCCAAAGCACTACACCCGGATCTATCTGTACGGCTCGCTGCTGTTCCTCGTGGCGATCCTCGTATTCTCCCGGTCCGACTGGTATTGGTTCAGCTTTGTAACCGTCTTCTTCGGTGGATTCGGGATGGCTTCGTTCGCCGCTATGCAAAGCGCCATCATGATCTACGCTGCGTCGCCGGCCATGAGGGCGAGAGTCATGGGTTCTGTTGCGATGTTCATCGGCCTCGGACCAATAGGCCAGATAAATATCGGCCTGCTCGCCGACTTGATAGACCCACGAACGGCCATCCTGATCACCGGTGGGATTGGGCTCTTTACCGTCATGGTTGCGGGGATCATGATCCCGAATTTACGAAGCTCTCGGGCAATGGAACTGGACCGGGAACAGCGCCTCGCTCAGGCAGCGGATCTACGTGAGGCGGATGCTCAAATGGACGCTTCAGGAGCTTCCGGGAGTGGTTGAGGCCTGACCCGGGAGGCCGAACTTGCCAGGAACGACGACCTGAACTGCACGCCCCAGCGTCCGTCGATCTTCGTGAAGATCCACAGTGTGTTAAATGGTTTGTACTCGGCACCATCTACTCGTCGCCGCGACTGCCGGATCGCAAGATGAACCTTATCGTCCCCTGCCTGTACAACGTCCACCTTGAGCGAGTCAGTGTGGTGCCAGCCCTCTGCGTTCAGCCGATCCGTCAGGTTGTCCTCACCTGCTCGAAAATCGTCCCCCGTTTCCCACGCGCGAAATTGGTTTTCGGCCAACCGCAGATGCGGGAAGTGCATGTGCGCAATCTGGGTCTCCACGTCTCGTGCATTGAACGCGTCGTTCCATCGGTGGAATGCTGCGATAGCTTCGATCGCGGGGTCTGGCAATACTTCCTCCAGACCGGTTATCACTCACGCACCAGCGGCGTGTAGCCGATGATTCCGGTCTCTTCCAGATCAGTGATCTCATCATCTGACAGCCCCAGCAGCTCGCCCAGAACGTAGGGATGGTGTTGCCCCAGGGTTGGTGCCGGTCGGTAGTGACGCGCTGGTGTCTCAGAAAGCCGTATCGGCTGACCTGCATGCGTCTGGACCCCGGCCTCCGGGTGATCGAACTTCCAAAAGAAGCGGCGCTGGTTCAAATGTTCGTCGTTCATCAACTCATCGGCGTTGACCACGACACCGGCGGCGATACCCGCCTCTTGTAGCAGACGCATCGCGTCGTATGCGTCCCTGCTGCGCGTCCAGTCGGCCACGTGTCCATCCAGTTCAGGCTGGTGCTGAAGCCGGCCTTCAAGCGTTAAATAACGCTCATCAGCCGCCCAGCCAGGCTCCCCTATGGCGTCCCGAAAATTGGTCCACTGCGCCTCAGTTCCAACCGAGATCGCTACCCACTTGTCGTCGCCCTTGCATGGATAAGCCCCGTGTGGCGCCTTGCGGACATGGCCGTTGCCGATACGCGGCGGCACTTCGCCCGATAGCTGGTAGCCCAGCGATGCCTCCCCGGTCAACGCAGTTCCGGATTCCGCCTGCGCCAGCGATATGTACTGGCCCTTTCCAGTCCGATACCTGCTGAAAAGGGCTGTCATGATCGCCCCGGTCGCGAACATCCCGGACGCAGGATCCGGGTATGCGTTGCCACTCATATGTGGCTCCTCACCCGGGTAGCCCATACGGCTCGCCAGCCCGGAGTGTGGGTCGATCGTCGTGCCGTAAGAGACGAAGTGCTGGAACGGTCCTTCAGGTCCATAGCCGGGCATCGAGCAATAAATGATCGCCGGGTTGATCGCCTTCAAGACTGGGTAATTGATACCCAGGTTTGGCATCACCCGCGGGCTGTAGTTTTCGATCACGATGTCGCTGATCTTGACGAGTCGCTTGAACAGCTCCACCCCGCGCTCTGTGTTGAGCTCCAGCGTGATGTCCAGCTTGTTGCGGCCCATGTCGTTGTTCAGGACGTTGCGGTTCCAGTGGCGCTCGCCTGGGTCGTTGTCCGGGTAGGTGCCGAGGACCTTCGCCGTCTCACGCGTCACTTCACGACGTCCGACCAGTCGCCGACCCGAAATGTGGATCACCTCTGCTCCGAGGTCCGCCAGTATTCGGGTGCAGTGCGGTCCGGCCCAGACACGTGACAGGTCTAGGACGCGCACGCCGTCGAGCGGGCCTTTGGCGGTTGCCGCCATCAAATAACACCGCCTTCTCTGAGCTGCCCCAGGCGGTCCGAGTCGTAACCCAACTTCTCTCCCAGCACCTCGTCCGTATGTTCACCAAGCAGGTTGGCCCGTTCGTACACCGGCGGGGCCTCGGTCAGGTGATACGGCAGACCGGCGTAGCGATGGCTTCCGGCGACCGGGTGATCGATCTCTTTCCAGAAACCTCTGAACTCGTACTGCGGATCGTTCAGGACATCACTGACCTCGTTCACAAACGCCGCCGGGATACGGTTGTCCTGAAGCGCGTTCACGATCTCTTCAGCCGTGTGATCCATGAACCACGAGCTTATCAGCGCGTCGAAGTCGCGGTAGTTCACGGCGCACATCTGAGGATTGGCGAATCGCGGATCGTCCAACAGTTCCGACATATCGAGAAGTTGAAGGAAAAGCACGTATTGGGTCGGGTCACTGATGCCGAGCGACACGAGACCCGGCTTGCCGTTGTCATCGGCCTTGCACGGCAGAATCGTCGTTGGGTGAACCGAGCCGTATCGATTCCCAGACCTCATCCTGATCTTGCCGCTGGCCGTGAACCCGTTCAGCGTGAACTGGTGCTCGGAGGCCATGGCTTCTTGAATAGAAACATCCAGGTACTGGCCCCTGTCATCACGATCCCTCGCTATCAGGGCCGCCATGATGCCGCTGTATGCGTACAGGGCGCTCTGGTACGACGGCTGATACCCGGTCGAACTCAGCGGCTCCCGCTCCGGGTCGCCGTTGACGTACATCTGACCGCTGAGGGCCATCACCACCATCGTGTCGGCGCGGTAGTCGCGGTACGGCCCTGACTGGCCAAAGTTGGAGATCGAAGCCATTACGAGGCGCGGGTTGATGGCGCTCAGAGTTGCGTAGTCCAGCCCCATCGACTCCATCACGCCGGGTGCGAAGTTCTCGATCAGCACATCGGCCTGCGTGACAAGCTCCTTGAGGACGGCCGCGCCGCCCTCAGACGCGAGGTCCAGCGTCAATCCCTTCTTGCCGGTGTTCAGGTACAGATATAACGCGCTCGCCTCCGGGTCAGGACTCCTGTCAGGAAACGGACCAACTTGTCGCGCTCCATCACCCACTCCAGGCGCTTCGATCTTGATCACCTCTGCGCCGAAAGCCGCCAGCAATTTGCCGCAGTACGCCCCGGCAACGTAGTGTGATAGATCCAG
>CAUZKS010000121.1:0-6336 GCA_963580625.1 Dehalococcoidia bacterium
AGTTCTTTAAATAGAAGGGCCTTACCCTCCATGACGGGCATCGAAGCCGCTGGACCGATGTCGCCGAGGCCAAGAACGGCGCTTCCGTCCGTCACGATGGCGACGGTGTTGGCCTTGCCGGTGAGTGCCCAGACGGCTTCGGGATCTTCGTGAATGGCCATGCAGACCCGTGCCACGCCCGGCGTGTAGGCCTTTGACATGTCCTCCCGGGTTTTCGCCGGGACCTTGCTGCGCATCTCGATCTTGCCGCCGAGATGGAACAGGAAGGTGGCGTCCGAAACGCTGCGGATTTCAACCCCTTCGATGCCGCCCACAGAGTCGATGATCTTCTGTGTGTGATCGACCCCGGATGCGTAGACGGTGAGGTCACGGACCATCTTGGAGTCAGTTGCCGAGATCACATCGATCCCCGCCATATCTCCCCCACACTTGCCGATACATGTCGTTATCTTGCCCAGCATGCCCGGCGAGTTGTCGTACTCAGCTCGGATCGTCACGCTATAAGCGGGGCCTGTGCTCACCATCTTGCCTACCTCGGTCTAACCGTCCCTCGTATATGCAGAAATGCAATTAACGAGGGGCGACAAACGGCGGCCTTGGACGGTCGTCGTGATTCATGAATTCGTAATTATGGGCCCGATCTTACACTCGCCCCGGGACAACACGGCATGAATTGTTAGTACGGATTGCGCGCGTTCCACCATCGTTCTCGCTATGTTCTTCAGGAAATATCAGGCGCGGTGCTTACGGCAGGCGGTAGGATATGCACGCTTCAGCGTCGATCCGCGGCGTTTTGGGGTCACCGTGGTACTCCCTGAGAGACCGGGAATGCCACTAAACGAGCACAGACTGCACATGTCCCCGGGAGGACCGATGACCCAGCCAGCCAAATCACCTGCCACCCCTCGTGGTCGTTTCACGACGGCGACGATTACCCGCCGGGAAGACCTTACCGAGGAGTTGTGGCGCATATGGCTCAAGCCTGAACAAGGCTTCATGTTCAAGCCCGGCCAGTACTGCACCATCGGCGTAGACGGAATCGAACGCGCCTACTCCATCGTGTCATCACCGCGCGAGAAAGAAATCGAGCTCTTCATCGAACTCGTCCCGCCGCCGGACGGCGTGCTGACCCCGCTCCTCGACGATCTCAAGGTCGGCGATACCGTCACTCTTCGCCCACGCGCCAAGGGGATTTTCGTCCTCAAGCCAACGGTGAAGAACCACCTGTTCATCGCCACGGTGACCGGTGTTGTCCCATACGTGAGCATCCTCAGGTACCACCTCGAAACGATTGCCGGACAGGACGACGAATCCGAGATGCAATCACCGGGTGAATTTAACTTCTACATACTCGAAGGCGCCAGTTACGGCGACGAATTCGGCTACGACGAAGAGCTTACGAAGCTGGCAAGTGAGCACGACAACATTCACTTCGTGCCGACGGTCAGCAGGCCGAACGAGGAGAAGAACGCCGGGTGGACGGGCGAGACGGGCCGGGTCAACTCTCTGACCGAGAAGTACATAGACAAGTACGGACTAAAACCGGAAGACACCATCGTCTACGCATGCGGCAACCCCCAGATGATCGAAGACGTGAAAGACCGTCTGGGCAACGCCGGGTATCAGGTCGAAGAAGAGCGATTCTGGAAAGACGACTAGTCCCCTCCCTGAAATAACAAACATCCCTGAGAAATCACTGTTTGGAGAAAGAAATGGCCGACAAGGAACGAATTGGCGTTATCGGGCTAGGCATCATGGGAAAGCCCATGGCCCGAAATCTCATGACCTCGGGTCATGAAGTAGTCGTATATGACCTGTTCCCGGAGCCCGTAGAAGAGCTGGTCACAGACGGCGCCGTCCTCGGCACATCACCCGCAGACGTCGCTTCCAAGTCAGACATCACCGTAGTGATGGTCCAGAACTCGCCGCAATCGACGACAGTCGCTCTTGGCGAAAACGGCATTATCGAGGCAGCAGACAAGGGACAGCTCGTGGTGGACATGAGCTCCATCGCGCCGCTTGTCTCACAGAAGATCGGCGAAGAGCTGGCGGACGCCGGCATCGATTTCCTTGACGCCCCGGTGTCTGGCGGAGAGCCCGGAGCGATCGCCGGGACGCTGGCCATCATGGTCGGTGGAACCCAGGCGGCGTTCGACCGGGCGGCGCCGATCTTTGAAGCAACTGGCGCCTCCGCTGTGTTGTGTGGAGAGGTTGGCGCAGGTGGCTTCACGAAGCTCGCCAACCAGATCTGCGTCGCCGCCAATATCAACGGACTTGCCGAGGCCCTCGTGCTCACGAGCAAGGCGGGGCTAAACCCGGAGACGGTGTTCAACGCCATCAAGGGCGGGCTCGCCGGCTCAAACGTGATGAACGCCAAGGCGCCGATGATGTTCGAGCGCAATTTCCAGGCCGGATTTCGAATCGAGTTGCACCTGAAGGACATCAACAACGTGATGGACACGGCACAGCAGATGGGCGTGCCACTTCAGATGAGCGCTCAACTCCAACAGGTGCTCCAGGCGCTCTTCAACGAGGGAAACGGCACCGACGACCACGCCGGCATGCTTAAATACGTCGAGGCGCTGGCAAAGGTAGAAGTCAAGAAGTAAGCGCCTTCGCCCGAACCAGATAATCGTTGACCGCCGCCACTAACCCGGCGGCGGTCTCGCGTCCGGCACCCGTAGGGGCGTATGGCAATACACCCACAACCAACAAGTCGTTTCCGCCTACCCCTTTTCCGGTGGGAGAGGCCAGATGCTTCCCTGATGCTCCAAGGCGTGAGGGGGGCGCTTGAAAAGCGGCAAAGGCCAAGCGCGCTATTCCATGAACCCGGTCCTTACGAGAGCCTCCGGACTCTGACGAGCCGATGCAGCCAATCCACCCCTACAATGCGGTCGCCGCAACTCCATCATCACCAGACAAAGAAAGACCCCGCCAAACATGACGAACCCACGCATGAAGATAACCGACATCCGGTCACGAAACTTGAGGGTCGTCAAGGAAATGGGCGAGCTGGAGCCGGCGTGGAGCGTCGGGACCATGTCCCAGTTCCGTATCGGCGGCGGCGCCTTCGTCGAAATTCAGACGGACCAGGGAATCACCGGCATCGGCCAGGCAGTCAATCCGGCCCTGATCCCTGACATCAGAGAACTGCTTGTCGGGAAAGATCCGTTCGATGTCGAGCAGCACGATGCGGTGATGCGCTACTACATCAGGGGCGGCACGGGTTACGGCGGCACGGCGGGAATCGACGTCGCCCTCTGGGACATCATCGGCAAGGCGGCCGGGCAGCCACTGTACAAACTCTGGGGGGGCGGCAAGGATCGCGTGATCCCCTACGCCAGCATGTACGTCCTTTCCACTCCCGAAGAACGCGCCGAGATGGCGACCTCGCTGGCCGACGATGGCTGGAAGGCGATCAAGCTCCGCCTGCACCATCAAACCATCGAGGAAGATCTCCGAACCTTCGAGATGGTGCAGGACGCAGTTGGCGATCGAATGACCGTGATGGTAGATGGAAACCAGGCGCAGTCGGCAGGTACCTG
Source organism: Dehalococcoidia bacterium (assembly GCA_963580625.1). Classification (GTDB taxonomy): domain Bacteria; phylum Chloroflexota; class Dehalococcoidia; order Lucifugimonadales; family Lucifugimonadaceae. The sequence continues at coordinate 3,546 of CAUZKS010000121.1, forward strand.
GCAGCCCGGGATCCGGTGGGATTTCCAGAGAGCTATGGATACTGCGATGGCGCTCGATGCGATGGGCTGCTTCTGGCTTGAGGAGCCGCGCCCGCGCTACGCATATAAAGAGTTAAGCCTCATCAACAACGCCGTCGCAATGCCCCTCGCCGGTGGCGAGAACAACGTCGGTATCCACGAGTTCGTCGACATGCTTGAGCAGAACACTTACGACGTGCTCCAACCGGAGGGCATGGTCCTGAGCGGTATCACCACCCTCAAGAAAATCGGCGTGCTCGCACAGGCCCACAACAAGCAGATCGTCCCGCACCACGGCGGCGGCAACATCGGCGTCATCGCGCACATGCACCTGATCGCATCCTGGCCGCACGCCCCGTTCATGGAGCTGCTGAACGACCCGCCGATCGGCGCATACACAAACGGTTTCTCCATCATGGGCAATCACCCGGTCGTTAAAGACGGCTACATCGACCTCCCACAAGACCCCGGCCTGGGCGTCGAGATAGACCCGGATCTGATCCTGGACGATTAAGACGGGCCGCGGGAAATAACCAACGCCCTTCTTAACAGTAGGAGGGACCGTTAATAGCCTCCTCCCTCGGAAGGAGTAGGTCTGGGTGTGGATCGCGCTCGGCAATAACGGTCATTCACTCAGCGGCCCGTACCGCACCAAAACCGCCATTCTCTCGAAAGAGGAAATCCAGAGACATCAAATATGCAAACACGTTCGCGCTAGCGATGACGACCGTACCTGGATTCCCGTCTAAACGGGAATGACGACATGAAAAGAGACCCGCTCCCCAAGCATGGTGTTACCGTCCACCCGTCACATCCAGGACCGTTCCTGTGATGTAGCTGGCATCGTCTGAGGCCATGAACGCCACCGCTTTCGCCACTTCCTCGGCGCGCCCTGCTCGACCCAGCGGCACCGCTTCCGCCATCGCCTCCTGCGACGCCCGCTGAAGCTCCTCGTACCGCCCTCGTACGCGTGCGCCCTCTTCCGTCAGGATGAAGCCAGGCAGCACACAATTCACGTAAATTCCAGATCGGCCGAGGTCACGCGCAAGCTGCGCCGTCAGACCGATAATCCCGGCTTTCGCGGCCGCGTACGGCAGCCGTATACCGGACGTGTTGAGCGGCCCAAAGTGTCCTCTGGCGTTGGACGAGGAAAGGTTGACGATCCGGCCCGAACCCCGCTTCCGCATGTGCGGTACGATCGCCTTGCAGCACAGGAATGCGCCCTTCAGGTTCAGATCCACCTGAGCGTCCCAGCGGTCCTCCGACACCTCCTCAATCCTGAGAACGCCCTCCGTACCGCTACCTCCGGCGTCGTTAACCAGAATATCGACCTGTTCGAACTCGCTAAGAGCCAGCTCCACCATAGACGCGACGGAATTTGAATCTGTCACGTCCACGGCGGTAGCGGTTGCTTTGCTCCCGAAAGCACGAATCTCGGCGGCTACGCTCTCCACCTTGGCACTCTGGATATCCGCCAGCAGCAGGTTCGCTCCCCGTTCCGCAAGCTCCAGCGCCACAGCCCGTCCGATGCCCTGAGCCGCGCCCGTGATGATCGCTGTTTTGCCTTCAAAGGACATATCGCGCTCCTGAAATTCCTATCCGCTGACCGACAGCTTGCCCGCCGAGTAACCGCCGTCAACAAAGATCACCTGTCCGTTTACATACGCCGCGTCCCTGGACGCCAGGAATGCAACCGCGGCGGCGATATCGGACGGGGCGCCGGGTCTGCCCATCGGCACCTGCCCCACGAACGCCTTCTGATACCCGTCGCTCGGCGCGGGCTTGACCTCGGAACCCGTGAGCGTCATCCCCGGCCCGACGGCGTTCACCGTGATCCCCTCGCCGCCCAACTCCAGTGCGAGCACTTTTGTGAACTGGATTATCCCTGCTTTGGACGAAGCGTACGCACTCGCTCCCGGTCTGGCGTTCGCCCCTGCGGTGGACGTGATGTTCACGATCCGACCGCCTTCACCCTGCGCCACCATCTGCCGCGCCACCGCCTGGCTGCACAGGAAGTTACCTTTCAGGTTTACCGCCATGATGCGGTCCCAGAACGACTCTTCCATACCCAGTAACGCAGACTCACCGCTGACTCCGGCATCATTCACCAGAATATCGATACGTCCGAACGCCTCAACTGTAGCCATCACCATCGCACCAACCGCGCCGGCATCGCTCACATCCACCTCAAACGACGCCGCACGCCGCCCCAGCGCACGGACCTCCTCGGCAACGGTCTCGGCATCCCCGCCAAGAAGATCCGCAACCATCACATCGGAGCCATCGTCAGCCAGCCGCAAAGCAATAGCGCGGCCGAGTCCATGAGCGCCGCCCGTAACGATCGCCGTCTTTCCTTCAAGAGTCATCTAGAGTTCTCCTGGCCGATCTAACTGGTCCCACCACGATTATATTTGGAGCGACCGACGCTCACTCCCCGCCCGAAAGCTTGTCAACGAAAGGGTCGCCGCCCTTCATAACCAGCTTGATCTTGTCACGATCGCCAAGCAACGAAATGTTGGCCAACACGTCGCCATCCACCACCACCACATCCGCCAGCTTACCCGCAACTAGCGTCCCAATCTCATCACCGAGACCCACACACTCCGCAGCCGTGCCGGTGCCGGCCTTAATCGCCTCCAACGGCGTCATGCCACGTTCGACAAGTACTTCCATCTCCCGGTAGTTCTTGCCGTGCACGAAACCGCCCATATCCGTCCCGGCCGCCACCTTCACACCCGCCTCCATAGCGGCGTGGAGACTGCGCTTGTGCACG
>CAUZKS010000122.1:0-6332 GCA_963580625.1 Dehalococcoidia bacterium
CGAGCGTGTGAGACATGTACTTCTCGCCGGAGTAGATCGGGCCACTCTGGTAGATCGTCTCCCCGGCTCTGGTCGTCTTGCACTCGTACTCAAGCACGTCGAAATCGAAGTCGGTCACGAGTTCCGGTCCGATGGAGCAAACGCGGAGTTTAGACGGCGCCAGGTACAGGTAATTGATGCGCTCCGTCTCGTGATCCGCCCACTCGTTCCCGAGCGTGAATCCCAGGCGTCGAGGCGTGCCATTGCGATCGATGATGTAGCAGGCAGCGACCTCTGGCTCCTCGCCACCGTCGAGCGCGTAAGCCGGGATGTCCAGCGGCTCGCCTGGGCCGCGCAAGAAGGTCCCGTTGCCCTTGTAGAACCACTCCGGCGATGTGCCGCGAGTCCCGGGCTCCGGCTTGCCGCCCTCGATACCCATCTGGAACATCTTTGCGGAATCGGTGGCCGGCTCTTCAGACCTGGGCTCGTCTTCTTCGACGTGCATGGCGTCACGGGACTCCATGCTGCCGGTGTGGGTCAGGCCAGTCCCGGAGATCAGGACTCGATGCGGATCGAAGTGATCGACCGGGGCGTGCAGGAAGGGCGCATCGCCGCCGACAGGAGCTGCGAGGAGTTCGGCGTAGTTCAGCCTGGTGCTGCTCGCGTCGGCGGCTTCCTGGAGAATTTCCTCGAAGCCGACGCCTGAGTTCTGTGCAGCGTCGAATACCTGGAAAACGTAGGTCAGAGACGGCGACTCGGCTGTGATGTCGATTACATCGTCGCCGTCGATAACGCCGACGCGCCGACCTGTGCCCGATATCTCAAACTGAACTACCCGCATGATGACCTTTCGTTGTTTTGCGCGTTGGATCGACGATGGTAACGGCTCGACCGTCAGGGCGCGCAGCCGATACTGACCTACCGAGCACTATTCTTCGGTTTGCGCACCACCACCCGCCACCCGGCCAGGACCGCCGCCGCCCCTACCACAGCGAGTGCGATGAAGACCCAACGGGCACCATCCAGAAAGGCGTCTGCCATCATCCCTGTCTCGTCCTTGCCAACTAACGAGATGTCCGGTTCAAACCCCCTGGCCACAAGAACACCGGTCACGATGGATGATGCAATGGCGATACTCGCTATGTTCCCGGCGTTCCGGGTGACGTTGACCAGCGCCCCCGTCGTGTTGATGGCAGATTCTTCGCCGGTATCCATAGCGGAAGTAGTGTTCGGTACTTCCCAGAACCCGAGGCCCATTCCACTGATGAAAAGTACGAAAACAATCAGAGCTACCGGGGTATCCAGGTCCAGTGTCGAATAGAAAATAGAGGCGAGCACCACGATCACAAGCCCGAGCATTACCCACCGTCGAGTTCCATATCTGTCGGAAAGTCGTCCAGATATGTAAGAAAAAATCGCCATGCCTACGGCCGATGAGAAAATGAGCAAACCAACCTGGCTCGGCTGAAACCCTCGAACCTCTTGCAGGTAGAAAGGCATCATGAACCGCCAGCCTGACCCGCTCATGAAACCAAAAAACCTGGTCGCCATGGAGAACGAGTACGGTGAATTGGTGAAGACGCGCAGGTCGATCATCGGGCGTTCGATGGACAGCTCTCGCCACACGAATAGACCCAGCAGTATGAAGCCGACCGGAAACGCAGCGATGATCCATGGCGAGTCCCAGCCGACACGACTCCCGGTGTTGATGGCGGCGATAAACACTGACAGCATCGCCGCCGATAACGCCGCACCAACCCAGTCGAATCCAGGGCCCGTGGACCGTTTGCGCTCGCCGTCGACCCGGGCTGGGTCGAGAAGCCGTATGGCGGCGACCGTGGCGATGATCGCGAGGCCTGCGGTTATGACGAAGAACGACCGCCATCCAAGGGCGTCGACCACGACGCCGCCGATGATCGGTCCGGCGATTCCCGCCAGTCCCACGGTGGAAGTGTACGCGCCGATGCCTTTGCCGCGCTGATTGGCCGGAAATACGGTGGCGATGATGGCGTATGAGTTGGTCTGGACGATGCCGATGCCGGCAGACTGGACGATTCGTGCGCCGATCAGGAATCCAAACGAGGGTGAAAGCGCGACGCCAATCGCCCCTATAGCGAAGAGCGCCAGACCGAGTGTGTAGGATCGCTTGCGGCCAATTTTGTCAGATAGGCTGGCCGCCGGGACCAGGACTGCGATTATCGTCAGCGTGGACGCCAGGATGATCCAGGACGCTGCTGGCAATGACAGGTCGAGGTCGTCCGCTATTGTCGGTAGTGCGACGGTGATGCCGCTGAAGTCGACGACTGTCGTGAAGACGCTGAGCGAAACGGCGAATAGCGCGATCCACTGGTAGTTATCGGCGCGGGTTGTGGTCAATTTTTAGCGTGCACAGAAACCAGCGCGTAAGGGCGCCCTTCGGGCTGCCTATCGGCGTATTGCCATACGCCCCTGCCATGTCGATTCCCGGTAGAGCCTAGAACCACAGTGATTTGTCGACCACGTTGAGGAGCTCTTCCCCGGCGGCAAAGCGGCGGGCGTTGTCGAGTAGGAGGTCTGAGCGACGCTGGTTGAGGTTGGCTCCGCCCTCGTCCTCTTTTGCTGCCACATGCGGGGTCAAGACCACGTTGTCCAACGCCCAGAGCTTGTGGTTCGGATCCAGGGGCTCCACTTCGTACACGTCCAGGCCGGCGCCCGAGATCACGCCGTTTTCTATTGCTTCCGCTAGATCGTCCAACTTTGTGGTCGGGCCGCGTCCGATGTTGATGAAGTACGCGGTGCTCTTCATTCGGGCGAACATCTCGGCATTGAAGAGTCCCCGGTTATCCGGCGTGTGTGGCATCGTAACCAGCACGAAATCGGCTCGCCCGATCACGCTGGCCAACTGATCTGTTTGGAACAGCTCGTCCACACCGGGCGGGGGATCGCCGACCCGTGGGTCAACGCCGATGACGTGCATGCCGAAGCCTTTACAGTGCAGGGCGGTGTCACCACCGATGCCGCCGACTCCGACGATGATTGCGGTCGAGTCGGGCAAGAAGACGAACGGGGCGTCGTTGGCGTCCTTCTCGTAGTCTCCTCGTGCCTTGGCGCGCATGTAGCCGGGGAGGCCACGGGACAGGGACAGCACCATCATCATGATGTGGGCGCTGATGTGGTCGTTGTAGATGCCACGGAAGTTCGTGACAGTGACCGAGTGCTCGATCAGTTCGTCGTAGTAGTAGCCGGGTGGCGGCGCAGCCTGCGGCGACTGAAGCCAGCGCAGTCTGGTTGCCGCCGCCAGCGCATCGGCCGGGAGGTTTCCAAAAGCTGCGTCCGCGTCCACGATCTCCCGCTTCGCTTCGTCTGCATTCGCCGGGAGCACCACGTCGTAGTCCGGCAACGTGTCTGAGATTCGTGCGGCCCACGACTTCTGGTGGTCCGTCTGTGGCGGCATGATTACGAACTTGGGCAAGAAAGCTCTTTCTAGTGAGTTGGGATGTTTACCGACGGCGTTTGAAGGTGATCACTGAATTCAAGGTTATGGGAGGCTGAGCTTTTCCCACGCCCTAAACCTCTCCGACTGAGAGAGGGGGCACCGGCTCCTGGTGAATTACAGGCGGAACTCTACTCCTAGCTCGCTGCAAGCGGAACGGAACCAGTCGATCACTTCGGGGTGAAGTGGGATTCCGTGTTCCTTGCGTTCTGCGGTCTCTTCGTGCTCTGGCAGTCCGGCGTAGAAGACGCGGTCGTGTCCCGGCGCTGGCTTGAGGTCTCTCAATGCACGCAGGTACTCGTCCATACCCTTCTTGAAATCTTGCACATCTATGAAAGCCTCGATGTCGTAGGCGGCGACGAAGTGGTTGTTGTTTCCTCTGGGCGCCATCGGGCCGGCTGGGCTGCCATTCAGGAGGCCGCCAAGAATATCGACCACGACGCCAAGCGAATACGACTTGTGCGATCCGAGTTCCCGTGTGCTCCCGGCGGGCAGGAGCATGTACTCGTCCGGGACTGGACCGGCCTCTGTGATGGGTGTGCCGTCGGGGTTAGCGATCCACCCGGGTTCCAGGTCGACCCCGAGGCGTTTCGCAAGGGTGATCTTGTTTGCCGCGAGGATGGACATGGCGGCGTCGAACACGAAGGGTGGCTCTTCGCCTGCGGGGGCTGCGATTGCGATGGGGTTTGTGCCGATGGCGGCTTCGGCGGCGAAAGTGGGGACGAAGGACGGACCGCAGGCGGTCATGCATTGACCGATCATGTCGTGCTCAATGGCCATCATCGCGTGGTAGCCGGCCATGCCGAGGTGTCGTCCGTTGGCGATTGTGACCAGTCCAGCGCCGGTGGCCTTTCCTTTTTCGATTGCGATCTCCATGGCTTTTGGAGCGATCACGACGCCCATGCCTGCGTCGGAGTCGATGGTGGCGCAGGCCGGGGTTTCACGCACGATTCGCATGTTGGGGTGCGGGTTGAGGTGGCCGTTGCCGAGGCCGGTGATGTAATTGCGCATCAGGTTGGAGACGCCGTGGGTCTCGACGCCTCGAAGATCGGAGGCGACCAGGACATCGGCAGCAAGCCTGGCGTCTGCTTCCGGTAGCCCGGCCTTTTCCAATAGTTCAGTGCAGGTGTCTTTGAGGGCATCGTGCTGGACTCGGTATGCGATGTCTTCCGGGACGTGGAACTGTTCAAGCATGATTGCCGCTGCCTTGTGTGGTTGTTTGATGGACGGGTGTTTGCGTGGGCGAGTGTACTGCCGATGGTGATCCGAGGCTCTCGAAGGGCCGAATCGTGCGATGGGGTGGGTTACCTGACTTGGCAGGAGATCAAAAGCAGCGATGAAGTTGGAGGATGGTGGTTGGGCCTCCCTCACCCCAGCCCTCTCCCCCGGCGAGAGGGGGCAATGTGTCGCCGCCGCTGGCTGATGTAGCGGTGCGTCTTGCTACATTCAGGATGACTAATTGGTTTGGCACGCGGTGCCCGACGACGATGAGTCGGCGCGGCACCCACACTCCACGGGCGCGACAAGGCCCCGCCGGTTGGCGAGGCCTTTCGGTTTCCGGGTCCCTGGAATCTGGGTTCAGGAGATCCCGGCGGTTTCAAGGGCGGCGTCGATGTCCTTCGGCTTGTAGCCGACGATCACCTCGTCACCGATGGTGGTTACGGGGGTGGTGTTTCGTCCGAGTGCGATCAGGCGCATTACGCCTTCACGGTTGCCGGAGACGTTTACTTCCTCGAACGGGATGTCTTTTCGTGAAAGATACACTTTCACCATGTGGCAGGGGCCTCAGCCGTTTGAGGTGAAGACCGTGATCTGGTTGTCTGCGCTCAACCCGAACTCCTGAATACTGTTTGACATCTGGCCGCAATTCCATGTGCGTGAACCAGCTTGTTACCTAAAATTTATCCTGAGAGATTGTAACCGCTTACTCGTTAGATGCGTCATCCCTGCGTCCGGTGTTGGCTTCCGACTTGGTCATGTAGTCCCCGCCAAACAGGTCTTCACCATCGGCAACCGCCTCGTCGATGGTCTGGGTGATTTCGTCCGCACCCTGGTACTCACGAAGAAACTCTTCGCTAACGAAAAACATTCATATACAGAAGCCATCACGAGCGATGTCCTCGTGATGCCTGTCACACGGGCAGATCTTCTTGCGATCCTCCACGGGATCACCGCTGAGGGGCATTCAAGGACAGTAGCGGTAGCCGTGTGCCACCTGGTTTTCGGCAAGGCCCTTCTGGACCTCAGTAACCACTTCCGGTTCGGGGAAAAACTCGTATGCGCCGCGTTCGACGTAGCGTTCAGAGAACTTGATGGTTCCCTCTATCGCCTGTTCCTGTGTCAGCTTTCGCCTGGGCATATGGGCCTTTCATCTGTTCATCTGGGGGCGAGTGGCCATCTATTGTCGGGGATTGGTTGATCGCCGGGTTCTAATTCTAGTTCCAGGTCGTGCTTGCCGATAGCTTTTTAGGCTAGCGGGCTGTTGGGAGGTTCTGGATTCGCATCTGAAGGTGAGAATCGCAAACCATTCGTCGGAAGCCGACGGCCTGCAGCTGGAGTTTCCCAAGCAGCGCCGGGAGTGCTTCCTGAAACTCCTCCCGGGTTTTGTCAGCCGAAGCTTCGACGCTTAATACGGCTGCCGTAGAGCATTCACAGCTGATGCCGTAGTAGATCTTGATGAACTCGGCACGGCCGGTGACATCCGTGTTGAATCGATTAAGCGGCTTGAGCCTCAGTTTGACCAGCTCTGGATCTGCCGCGATCGCCGCATTTGTGCGTTCGTACAGCCAGTTTTGATCGGGCCGAGGAGACGACTCGTCCCCTGAGGGGTGTCCCGAATCGTTCCCCAGTTCGTCCAGGGAGGCGTCGTTGTCGGGTCCGT
>CAUZKS010000123.1:0-6313 GCA_963580625.1 Dehalococcoidia bacterium
GGCCGCAACGAGGCATGAGTCTGCTCCCGGTCCCACGGGCAACCGCCCGCGTCTCGTAGCCTTTCCACCACGGCCAGAAGGTCTTCCACAGTGTGGGACGGTGTATCAGGTCTGGGCATAAATGTATCTCCTGGGTGATCGAACGCGTGCCGAACAAGGCACGGAAACGAGACGTTGCAACGTACCATAGGAGCCGATGAACAATCTCCGTAACAACGACCGGTTGGCATCGTCCTTCGGGTTCCGTATCGTCGTAATCGTCCTGCTGGCGATCAGCCTTCCGCTTTTCTTCATCTCGTTAAACGTGCGGGTGCTCACCAACTCCCAAACGTTTTATGAGTGGGGATTCGGCGCCAATAACGTGGAACGGCGCACCGGATTGGATGACTCGGCTCTGACCAGCGCTGCGAGCCAGATCATCGATTACTTCGGTAACGACAAGGAGTTCCTCGATCTGCGTGTCGATTTCGAAGGCCGTAATATCGAGCTGTTCAACGAGCGCGAGATCACGCATATGGCTGACGTGAAAGACGTGATGAATGTGATGTTCAACGCCGTCTGGGTCACCGGAGCAATGGTAGTGATCGTGGTCGCTGGTGGCTTTTTCTTGCTTGGCCGCGGATTCCTGCCGATGTTGCGCTCCGGGATCGTGTGGTCAACGATCGCCGGGTTGTCGGTCGCTGCGCTATTTGGATTGGCGACGTTGATCGACTTCAACACGACGTTCCGGCTGTTCCACGAGGTGGTGTTCAGGAACGATTTCTGGAAGCTAGACCAGTCCCAGAGCCTGCTGCTACGCCTCTTCCCGCAGGGATTCTGGTTCGCAGCCACGTTGCTGCTCGTCGTGATCACGGCGGTGCAGCTGGGGATCGTGTACGGCGCGGCGTGGTTGGTGTCACGGGCGCGCGGTGCCGATTAATCACCCCGCGTGTGCCGCAATAACGCCCCCGTCTCCCGGCAGGAGAGGCCAGACGCACTCGGGGTGACAGAGGTCTTCACGAGAATTGGCTTAGTTCGACAGACCCCCTTCTAGTGAAGGTCCCTCGGCTAGGCTCGGGATCACAATTATCGTTCAAGACATCGTAGAAGCGTGGGCATATGCCCGACCGCGTCTCTCTTAGGAGCAAGATTCAACCGTTCAGCCAGTTATCAACCACCACCGGTAGTTCGTCCAGTCCTGAGATGGTGAAGTCCGGTTGAACGCGTGGTTCACGATCGTCGTAGCCCTGTATCCACACCGCCGACATCCCGACGTCTTTGGCTCCACCGACATCGGCGTGAAGGTTGTCGCCTACGTGCAAAGCGTTCTCTGGCGCAACTCCAAGCTTTTCAAGCGTATGGGTGAACATCTTCGCCCCTGGTTTCGCCGACGCTATCTCGTTTGAGAAGGTCAGGTATTCCAGGTACTGGCTGATCCCCTCTCTCTCCAGGTAACGCCGGTAGACACCGGGCGAGGTTGAACCGACGTTCGAGATCAGCGCCGTGCGAACTCCCATCTCTCTGATGGCACTCAGCACGCTCTGCGCGGTCGGGTAGATAGTCGGTGAATGGGCGAGGAAAGGCTCGTCGATGGCGCGTGAGAAGGCCTCGAACTGTTCACTATTGATCGACACGCGGACGTTGGGATCGGCGGCATCCAGGATCTGTTGCATGCGCTCGGTGGAGGTTCTGTCAAAGCCGCGGTCGTGATCCGCGCTGGTTTCTCTGCCGACCGTCCTGATGGCATCGCCGAGTTTCTTCGGCGGAATCGTGATCCCTGCGTTGCTCAGCGCCTGCACGCCTTCTCTGACTCGCAGTTCGTGGCGGCCTGTGCTTTCTTCGAACATCAGGGTTAACCAGAGGTCGAATGTGACTGCGCGTGGTGGCTGTTGGGGTGGCACTCGTTCTCCTCGGTGGAGTGGGTTTGTAATCGAAGAAAGCCTACGTTTTTGCCCCAGCGTCCGGGCCTGCTACTCCGATTGATCTGAGTTCTTCAATCTCTTCCGGGGTGTAGCCGGCGAACTCCAGTATCTCGTCGGTATGCTCGCCCAGCATCGGCGCCGCTGATTCGATTCGCCCCGGGGTACCGTGCATCTTTACGGCGATCCCGATGTTGTGGACGGGTCCTGCGACCGGGTGTTCGGTTACGACGTCCATGTCCCGTGCGACGACCTGTTCGTTTGCCCATACCTCGTCCATCTCAAATATCGGACCTGCGGGCGTCCCTGCTTCGTCGAGGATCGGCAGCCACTCGGCGGTGGTCTTCGTTTGGAACGTCGCGTCCAGTTGCTCGCGGAGCGCCGCGACGTTCTCGAGCCGTGACGCGTTGCTGTCGAATCGGGAATCTTCGAGCAGGTCTGAACGCCCGATGGCGTTCGCCAATCTCACCCAGTTGTTCTGATTGGCTGCGCCGACATTCATGTGCCCGTCTTTCGTGGCGAAGGACTGGTACGGTGCTATGAGTCGGTGCGTGGAGCCGATGCGTGGCGGCACCTCTCCAGTCGCGAAATAGAAAGCAGTCTCCCAGACGGTGTATGCCAGGCCTGCCTCAAGTAGTGATGTCTCCACGTGCTGGCCTTCACCCGTCCGCAGCCGTCGGATGTAGGCGGCTTCGATCGCGTGGAGCGCAAACATTCCGGCGTTGAGATCTGCGATGGGCACGCCGACCTTGAGCGGCGGCCCGCCAACGTCGCCGTTAATCGCCATCTGTCCGCTCATGCCCTGAGCGATCAGGTCAAATCCCGGCCGGGACGAGTACGGACCGGTCAATCCGAAGCCCGATATAGAGCAGTACACGATCGCCGGGTTCACCGCCGATATGTGTGAGTAGCCAAGCCCGAGCCTATCCATAGCCCCAGGGCGCCCATTCTCGATCAGGATGTCGGACTTCTCGGCAAGCCGCTTAAAAGTCTCTTTGCCCTTGTCCGCCCGGAGGTCCAAGACGATGCTGCGCTTATTGCGATTGAGCTGTAGAAACGCCGCAGATTCGCCGTTTATGAAGGGCGGGCCGATGCGCCGGGTGTCATCCCCGCCGCCGGGTTTTTCCACCTTGATGACGTTCGCACCCATGTCTGACATGTGCATCGTGCAAAATGGGCCGGCTAGGATCTGTGTCGCGTCGAGCACTGTGACCCCATCCAGGGCGCGTGGCTTTGGCATCTTTTCTCCTGATCTCGCGAGCGTTTAATGGCGGAGCAATGTTATCCGCTCGGGGCGCTTCCCGGTTAGTTATCTCATGAGATTTTCTGGCAGGCATAATGCGGTCCCTTGATACGGCTTGATCATCGAGCTATTTCCCGCACGAACTCATCCAGATAAGAAAGGCTTGGCCTCCCATGGCAAGCGCACCCTTCGATCTATCAGGCAAAGTAGCGCTGGTCACCGGCGGAAACGGCGGGATAGGTAAAGGCATCGCGCTCGGACTTGCCCGGGCGGGCTCCAACATCGCAGTAGCGGCGCGCAACCAGGACAAGAGCGCCGGGGCGGTCGCCGAGCTTGAGGCTCTTGGAATCCAGGCCATCAGCATCCGTTGTGACGTGACGGACGACGACGACGTGGACGCTGCGGTCGCAGCCTGCGTCGAACGATTTGGCGGGCTGGACATCGTGGTCAACAACTCGGGCATCAACGTACGCAAACTGCCGCATGAACTCGACCTTGCAGAGTGGCAGACCGTTATCGACGTGAACCTGACAGGCGTTTTCCTTATGTCCAAAGCGGCGTACCCGGAGATGGTGAAACGTGGCGGCGGAAAGGTGATCAACATCGGCTCGATGATGTCGATCTTCGCCCACGAGACACTCGCCCCATACGCGGCCAGCAAGGGCGGAGTTGTTCAGTTCACGAAGGCATGCGCATCGGCGTGGGCGAAGGACAATATCCAGGTGAACACCATCATGCCGGGCTGGATAGCGACGGACATGACGGAAACGCTGCGGATAAACGTGCCAGAGAGGTACGAGACGATCAGGGCCCGTACCCCAGCGCAGCGATGGGGTCGGCCGGATGAACTTGCGGGGACCGCTGTTTTCCTTGCCACATCGGCATCGGATTTCGTGACGGGAACGGCTATCCCGGTCGACGGGGGTTACTCGATCCAGTCGTGACCGCAGATAAGTTTCGAAGCAGCAACTATTACCGATCCTCCACCGATTCGACACGAACTACTCCTGCATCCGCCCACGGAACCGGATAGCGGATACGTGTAACCGGCGGAGGGCCGGCCCCGCCGTTTGTACGAGGAAACCTGGCCCAGGAGAGACTTGACGCTTTCCCGCCTCTTATCCGGTATCCCGGGGGATACACGGTTTCCGAAAGATCGGTCCATCCCCGGATCACCGCGGCGACTCTTCGGCGTAAACTCACTTCTTCTTCGCCCTGTCCACAATTCTTTGGGGTAGGTGACAAGTGTGGGTAGTTCAGACCGGAGGGGTCGCACAGTGACGTCGTCTCAGGTGCCGGGTTCGTCAGATGCCGGACGTGCTCTTGGCAATTCCATTCCTGGCGTGTACGCGCGGCTTGGAGTGAGGCCCATCATCAACGCCGGAAGCTGGCTCACCGCGCTTGGCGGCAGCCTGATGGCGCCGGAGGTCCTTCGGGCGATGGAGGAGGCCTCCACGGCATTCATCGATCTGCGGGCGCTTCAGGCCGCGGCCGGCGAGGTGCTTGCCCGAGCGTGTGGAGCCGAGGCCGGGTTTGTCACGGGCGGCGCGGCTGCATCAAATGTCCTAATGGCCGCTGCGTGTATGGCGGGTGATGATCCCTCAAAAATCGACCGGCTGCCGGACTCGAGTGGGATGAAAAATGAGGTCGTCCTCTTCAATGGTCATGAGAATCACTACGACAGTAATTACGAGGTCGCCGGGGCCACAATAGTCCGCTGGGGTTCCTCTCGTCCCGAGCATTCAGGGGATTTCGCAACACACAGCATCCAGGCCCAACTTGAACAGGCGTTCAGCGATCAGACCTGTGCTATGGCATGGATCTCGGCACCGTTTATGCTCGATCCGATGCCGTTCAACGAAGCCGCAACGATTGCCCGCGAGCGCAACATTCCGGTCATCGTGGACGCAGCGGCCGAGGTGCCTCCGGCGGAAAATTTGACGCGCTTTATTAACGACGGCGCCGACATGGTCGGATACAGCGGAGGTAAGGGGATCGGCGGGCCCCAGGGCTCAGGCATTCTTGTCGGGCGCGCAGACCTCGTGTTGGCGGCTTACGAAAACCATCTGAACTCACGTGGGACGCGCGCCGGGATCGGCCGCTCCGCAAAGGCATCCAAAGAAGACATAGTCGGCCTCGTGACAGCGCTCCAGATTTTTACAGACGCGGATCACGAAGCTGTCTGGGCGAGCTGGCGTGCCGGGGCCGAACACATCGTCGAGCGTCTGAAGGGCATCGATGGATTGCGGATCGCTCTTGAGGACGGCGATCCCAACCGTCAGGGGCCCCAGGCTGTGATCTATTTTGATAGCGTCTGGGATGGTCCCAATCCGGGCGAGGTACGTGCGGCGCTACTTGCCGGCGATCCAGCGATCCATGTCGGCGAGGGCGGGTACGGCGACGAGATTAATATTGTTATGGTGAACGTCCAGTCGGGTGAAGAGCGAATAATCGCCGACCGCCTGAAAGAAATCCTGGTCGAAGAAAACTGACCAACACACGGCAACCGATGATTTGAAATCGAGGGAGCACCCAATGAAAGTTATCCTCGCAAGCGATCACCTTGGCGTCGAGTTCGTGGGGCGATTGCGTGACACGTTCCCGGACACGGAGTTCGCGCTGGCGCTTTCCGAAGAAGAGATGATCCGAGAGGTGGCGGACGCAGAGGTTTTTCTCGGCTGGCCGAGCAAGAAAGTGTTCAGTGCGGGGGCCGGGTTGAAATGGGTGCACTGCATCGGCACAGGAATCGACAACGTTGAAGCGCTCGGAGATATCGAGGCGGCCGGGATTCCGATCACCAACGCACGCGGTCCGCACACGGAGCCGATGGCGGATCACACGATGCTGTTCCTCCTGTCTCTAGCGCATAACGCGAAGAAGATGCTAAATGACCAGGCGAAGGGCGAATGGGACACCAACGGGTATGACCACGTCGAGGTGTCCGGAAGTGTCATGGGCATCTACGGCTTCGGGATGATCGCCCGCGCTATCGCCCGCCGGGCGCTTGGATTTGGCATGAAGGTGATCGCCGTTGATCCCGGACCGGACGATGATGTCCCGGGAGTAAATATCTGGGGGCTCGACCGGCTGGACGATCTGTTCCGTGCCTCGGACTGGTTGGTGGTGGCGTGTCCGCTCTTGCCAGAGACACGCATGACCGTCGACGCCCGGC
>CAUZKS010000124.1:0-6301 GCA_963580625.1 Dehalococcoidia bacterium
ATGTGCCCCAAGCGTGCGGCAAGTATTCGGCCGGCCGCGGTCTTTCCCGAGCCGACCGGCCCGTCTATCGCTATGAAAGTGGCGACTCCGGTCGACAAACACTGGTCCTTGTTACGGCAGTTTCCCGCGTCGTGGGTTATCTCAGTTGTGCGTCCTGAGTTTATATTCTCCGCCCTGGCACGAACATACACAGTGGACATTTCGCATATGAATCCACACGGAGCCGGGTACCGTCCTCACATTATCCTCAATATTCTGCGAAAAATGAGACAATTAAGCGCGTTCTTCGGTCGGCGCGAATTCGTGAGTAGATCACCGATCGACATGTAAGCAGGAGTGGACCGAATGAACATATTCGACTGGGTACTGGTCGCTGTATTTGTCGTTGGCGCCCTTCTAGGTCTCAAGTGGGGCCTTGTGCAATCCATCCTGAACTTCATTGCGGTATACGTCGCAATGCTTGTCGGTGCACAGATCGCGGACGGCCTGGTGGCCCGTGTTACCGATGACGTCCAGAACGAATCGGTTGCTACCGCCATCGGTTACGTTGTCATCTTCCTGAGTGTCTTCATAATCGCCCAGATCGTGGGCAAGATCATCCGTCCGATGCTCACGATAATCTTCCTTGGATGGGTCGATAAACTTGGCGGAGTCGTAGTCGGCGTACTGCTTGGAGGAATCCTGGTCACCGGTGCGGTAACCGCTATGGCTCGTGTCGCATACCCTCAAGACGAAGCGATCCTTGTCGAAATCGAAGATCTCGTCTCCGGGGATTTCGAAGCCGCCAAAGAGCGTCTTTACCAGGAGCTTGCCGAGCGATACGGGCGTGACACCCTGAAGGAGTGGCTCGCAGACTCGTCTCTAGTTCCCGGGGTTCTGGGCACCAGGTCTAAATTGCCAGCAAACGTGCTCGGGTTGGTCCCCGGAGAGTTCGCAACGGCGCTCGATACGCTTGCCGCGGACTTGGCCGATAACACCGAATAATTGACGTTTTACCCATTCGAGCGTGCTTAATGGCGTCCAAGAGGGTATGTTTGGGCTGAATGCTTGAGGTCTCCGACCCCGTTTCCAACGTAGGTCACGGTCAAGTCAGAGAACACGACGAAATAAACTTCCCGAAATTCAGCCCTACGCCCTGATTTCATTCACGGACAGGGCATCTACGGAGGATGACGGCGCGTGGACCGCTCTCCAGTTCTGCTGCTGAACCAAAATTATCAGCCGCTAAACGTATGCGACGTACGAAGGGCTTTCGTACTGCTGGGTCACGGCAAAGCCGAGACGCTTGAGATCACTGACACCGTGATCCGAAGCGCGTACGAAGAACACGCAGAGCCTTCCATCCTGCGGCTCCTATACATGGTGAAGCGACCGTTGCATGATCGGAGACTCTCTCGCCGAGAGGTGTTCATACGTGACCGCCACACCTGCCAGTATTGCGGCAAAAAGAGTGGCCGCCTGACCCTGGATCACGTGGTTCCGCGCTCACGCGGCGGCGAGCACTCCTGGACCAACATCGTTAGCGCATGTGATCGCTGCAACCATCGGAAGGCCGGACGCACGCCCCGGGAGGCCAATATGTTGCTTCCCCGTGATCCTGCGCCTCCACGGCCAAATCCTTACGCGTTCTTCCACGCAGGACGCATCCAGGATCAGTGGCGAGCCTACCTGCCGTGGATGGATTCCGCGCCCGGCATGAACGACGAGTACGCGGTAGCCAGCGCCGACTGACTCGGTCCGGGAATTTCGCCCGAGCAAACGCCTTAAGGGCTGTTCATCCGTGAATCACGCCGGTCTGATTACGCGCCCGGCCAGCTTGCCGATCGACGCATGCAGCATCTGGGCCGTACCGATAACGACCACGGCCTCCAGCTCCGTCCCAACATCGTCTCCAGTGACGGACAACTCGATCACGACCGTATCTCCCGGGATGGTGCTCAGGCCGCTGGGGTCAACGAATAGAACCGGCGAATTTCGAGAGGTGCGGACACCGATCACGTCTTTGCTCAAGGTGTGAGGCTCAAGAGGCGGGAGCATCCCAGCTGCCGTCTGACGATTCGTCCGCCTCCCCGAGTTCGATCGACTCAACGATCCCTGCCGGGATCGTTGGCAGCTCCAACATCAAGACCTCCAGGACGACGCGTGGCATACCGTTACGTCGCAGTCCCTCTACCGCCTTCGCTATGGCCGCGATCGCAATACGAGCATCGTCATCGCCCGCCGCTTTGGCTACTCTGGCCAAATGATCAGTCCACGCAATGTTGGCCACAGAGTCCGTGACCTCGTGTTTGAGAAGCAGAATGTCACGCCAGATTGATGTCCAGAATTCCAACTCGCGGGACACCATATCGCGATTTCGCGAGAACTCTCTCGCCATCTCGTTTGCGTAACGGAATCGCTCTTCAATATCGCCGGCGCTCGTGACAAGCACACGAAGCACCGCCTGCTGGTAGCGATCAAGCGTCGTCTCATCCTTCAGGGCAGCGAAGGCGCGACCAGGTCGACCTCCAGCAAGGCGAGCCAGTTGCGACGCGTTATCCGAGTCCACGCCTCCCCGCTCTATCAAGCCCTGTTCGATCTCTTCCCTCGGGACCGCATGCAGCTCTATTAATTGGCATCGAGAAATAACGGTCTGCGGTAGCGATTCAGCAGAAGGTGCCAGGAGGACGATGATGACCTGCTCCGGCGGCTCTTCCAGTGTCTTGAGGAGGGCGTTCCAGCCTGCGCCGTCCGGGCTCATGCGGTCTGCCCCATCAAATATGATCACTCGCCGCCCGCCCTCAAACGGGTTGAGATGAACATCGTGCTGCATCTCCCGGATGTGGTCGATGCTGATCAGCGTCCGCGCTGCATCTTGCTCCAGCGTGCTCTCCCGGGTTCCGGAGCTGACGCCGCGCATCGGCGTGTGAGGATCGATCACTTTGATATCCGCGTGGACGTCCCGGCTGATCCGGTCACAGGGGCCACAACGACCGCATGGCGGCGTTGGACCGTCTCCGAACATGTCAGGCGTTGGCGTGCAGTTCACGAGGCGCGCTAGGTCCAGCGCCAGAGTGCGCTTGCCAACCTGGTCAGGTCCGGTAATCAGATAGGCGTGCGCAATCCGGCCTGCTTCATGGGAGCGTTGAAGGTACAGGCGTGCCGCGCTGTGGCCGATCGTCTGCCACCCGCCGGAGCCTGAGTGTGCCCGCACAGCGTCCATCATTGTCATACGCCGCTCACAGGATGCTCGACGCCAGCAGGTCGTCGTACGTTTCTCGTCGACGGATTAACCTTGCGTTTCCATCGTTCACCAGCACGACCGCCGGCCGCAGCGACATGTTGTAGTTGCTTGCCATCGACAGGCAGTACGCGCCGGAAGCGGCTATTGCCAGCACATCGCCGGTATCAAGCGCCGGTAACGGGGCGTCTTTCACCAGCAGATCACCTGATTCGCAGTATTTGCCGGCTATCGTCACGTCGCCGGCAACCGGCTCGTCGGGGCCGTTTGCTTTGATGACCGAGTACCCCGCGCCGTAGAGCGCAGGCCTGATGTTGTCACCCATCCCACCGTCGACACTGACGTAGGTTCGTACGCCCGGGATTTGTTTGGTTCCTCCGACCGTGTACAGGGCGACACCGGCTCGTCCGATGATCGCCCGGCCCGGCTCAAGAATGAGACGTGGCTCGTTTAGCCCGAGCCTGTCGCACGCCTCTTTTATAGATGCACCAATTGCTTCAGCGTACTCAGATATCTCCAGAGGCGGGGTGTCGGAAACATAGCCGATAGCAAAGCCTCCGCCGGGGCTGAAAATCCGCTGCTCAAGGCCGTGTTCCCGCATCTTCGCGACGAACTCCAGCACGTACGGAATAGCCTGTGTGTACGGTTCAAGGTCAAATAACGGGGACCCAAGGTGGAAGTGGATTCCTGCCACATCCAGGTTGGATTTGGTGAGCGCGTGCCGTACCGCCTCTTCCGCCTGACCTGTCTCGATGGGGAAACCAAACTTCTGATCCAGCACACCAGTCGAAGTGAGCAGGTGAGTGCGGCCGTCGATGCTCGGCGAGACTCTTAACAGCACCTGCTGCGTCACACCCTTATGGCGGGCAACTTCATCAAGCAGGTCAATCTCGTACATGCTGTCGATCGTGATCAGGCCGATGCCGTAGTCCAGCGCCTCCTCCAGCTCCGCCCGATCCTTGTTGTTGCCGTGGAAATTGAGGTCACTGGCAGGAAAATTGGCGGCCCGGACGATGGCAAGTTCGCCGCCGGTGACGACATCGATACCAACATGTTCTTCTTCAAGAATTTTCGCCAACACCGGGTTCGTGAACGCCTTGGACGAGTACGAAATATGCGAATCCGCATACTCGGATTCAAATCCGCCTACAAATTCCCGACACATCGCGCGAATCGTGTGCTCGTCGTACACGTAGAGGGGAGTACCGTACATCTCTGCGAGCGATACGGCATCGCAGCCGCCGATGGTGAGATGCCCGGAGTCATTTGTGGCGGCGGTCATCGGCAGAAGATCCAGATTCGGAATCTCAGTCACGGGTCGCCTTTCATTCCTCTGTTTGTTACTTCTGGACTTCTCCAGAAACGCGCCGCTGCATCTGCGCCCGGCAAGTTCATCACATAGATGGTAGAAACGGAAAGCGAATGGCGTCAACGTCGTGCGTCACCCGAATCCGTCGCCCGACACCTGCGACTATCGAGACTATACTTCGGTCTTGTGTACGACGATTAGGCCTTAAGCGAGTGTCCTTTTGTCGGTGACTAACTTTAATCCAGATTAGGAAACGCTTCAGAATGTCACAGACAACGGAGGCCAGGCTCACAAGCCTGGCCTCCTGCGCCGGCTGAGCTGGCAAGTACAGTCAAGCCGACCTGTCGCAGGTTCTGCGGCAGCTGCCAAACATCATGCCGATCGATCCCAACGTCCTCGTGGGTTTCGAAACGGGTGACGACGCCGCTATATATCGCGTATCGGACGAGGTCGCCCTCGTTCTGACGCTTGATTTCTTTCCGCCCATTGTCGACGATCCGTACGACTACGGCGCTATCGCCGTTGCCAACGCCGTCAGTGACGTGTACGCAGTCGGCGGCCGTCCAATTACTGGCCTGAACATCGCAGGATTCCCTGAAGTACTGACTCACGAGACGATCGCAAAGATCCTCGAGGGCGGCGCCGCCAAAGCCGCGGAAGCCGGATTCCCGGTTCTCGGCGGCCACACGGTGCGGAGTGATGAGCCGATGTACGGCATGGCCGTTACAGGCTTTGTGCAGCCCGGAAAACAGGTGACGAACGCCGCCGCCCAGGTAGGCGACAAGCTGGTATTGACCAAGAAACTAGGCAACGGAATCATCGCAACGGCCGGTAAAGCGCAGGTAGTTCAACCGGACCACCTCGCCGCGGCGGTGAAATCCATGTCAACGCTCAACAAGGACGCCGCCGACGCTATGGTCGCCGTGGGCGCGCACTCTGCCACAGATGTCACGGGGTTCGGTCTTGTCGGGCACCTGATGAGCATGACCAGGGCCAGCAGGGTCAACGCCCGGGTCTGGCGAAGCACGCTACCGGTCCTGGACGGCACGATCGATCTGATCGAAGCCGGGATGGTCCCCGGGGGCACCCACCGAAACCTGCACTCACTTGCAGACGGTGTGGTGTGGGACGATGCCCTGGCGGATTCTGACAAGTATCTCATGGCGGACCCACAGACGTCCGGCGGGATGCTGATCTCGGTTGCTGAGGAGTCGCTCGAAGAGCTGCTCTCACGGCTGGACGATCTTGGAACGCTGGCGGCTGATATCGTCGGCGAGATCGTCCCAGGACCCGGCGTGGTCGAAGCGCTACCCTGAAACCGGAACAGCCCTGAGCCGGCCCTGAAAGGGTCTTGAAATCTTTGGGGCACGCCTCAACACGGCCGCCCAATTCAGAAATACCCGTTACCTGATTAGCTAGTGGGCAGGACCGCCATCCCATACGCCACGACAGGCTTCCGTCACGACAATTGAACTCGCGGGTGCGCGGAAACCGCTAAACGGTCTTGCCGACTCCCAGGTTGGCGTTCACGCCATTTACGTCCGTATCTTCTGCGTAGGCGTTTGCCGGTGCCCGCTCATAACTGATGCTATCGGCCAGCGTTTCGGCGTGGACGTAGTCTTCGTACTCGCGTAACGCAGTAATTAACTCTTCCGGCGCGTCGACGAACAGGTCGATGCGGTCCGCTATCTCAAGTCCCGCTGATTTCCGTATGTTCTGAACGTGGTGCACGATCTCTCGCACCGTACCCTCCGCCTCAAGTTTCGGCGTCA
>CAUZKS010000125.1:0-6247 GCA_963580625.1 Dehalococcoidia bacterium
CGCTTCAGATTTCGCTTGCTCGTTATGTCTCGACCTTTGAACCGCCTGGCCTATGGTCGTGAATACGACGCCCGACGCTATGAACGTGATCACATCTCCGCTCATGTCAACGCCCATAGTCCCCTCTGTCGCGACAAGCCATGCCAGGCCTGCCGGAACCAGAGCTATAAAAGCCCCGGCGGCCACAGCAGGCCACACCTTTAGCCGCATCGTTGACGTTAAGATCGCAAGGGTGACTATGACCACCCCCGGCTCTGCAAGGTAATAAAGATTGTCTGGATCATTCCGGGATCCGACAAAGTACAAAGCCGGAAACACAAACGTTGCCAGGGCCAGGTCGCTTGTTATCCCCAGAACGACTGCTCGCTCAATTCTGCCGCATCGGAGCCAGTAGGCAATGAGTCCCGAGTACGTGATGGCGACAATCAACACGATCACCCAGAGTGATCGTGCAGATTGCATATCCTCCTGTGCAAAAGCCAGCACCAGAACACTTATCGCAACAGCGATTCGGATCGGCACAAGTGACCATTCGAGCGTGGCGCCGGGCAGGCCAATCAGGCGCTCAAGAATGATTCCGCCGTTCTTCGGCAGCATGGACTCGCCCGGTCCGAGGCCGGTAATTGCCGTCGGCGGGCTGTTCTCACGGTTTTGAACTACGGCCATGTGTATGCCGTTCCTGATTGCATTGAAGGAGCAGCCTCAGATGTCGGGGCCAAAACACGCTCCCAAACAAATCCGAGACTACGGGGAGATTTCAATCAGGGCAAGTGTGTGCGGTTACAGAACCCGGTTACCTCATGCCGCGCAGGCCGCTGACCCTAATTGTTGTCTATCCGGAAGCGATATCCAACGTTCCAGACCGTCTCGATGAACCGATGTTCCACGTCGTTGATCTTGCTACGCAATCGTCGGATGTGGACGTCCACGGTCCTTGTGCCACCGTAGTAATCATAGGCCCAGACCGTTTGTAACAGAG
Source organism: Dehalococcoidia bacterium (assembly GCA_963580625.1). GTDB lineage: Bacteria > Chloroflexota > Dehalococcoidia > Lucifugimonadales > Lucifugimonadaceae. The sequence goes on from CAUZKS010000125.1 coordinate 980, forward strand.
CTTCACGAGAGTAAACATGCCCGGGATTGGATGCCAATACCCGCAGCAACTCGTATTCCTTGAAAGTCAGGTCCACCTTTCTTCCGGATACGGTGACCTCATAGCGTTCCAGATCTATGCGGATTTCGCCCTGTTGAACCACATTATCGGAAATGTTTCCTCCTGAACGTGCGACCAGGAGGCCGATCCTTACGGCGAACTCTTCCGCCCGGAACGGAGGGAAGCAGAAATCAATGTTCCCGAGAGACACGTCAAGATCACGTGTGTCGAAGGCCGGCATGATCACCATCACCGGCAAGGCCAGCCCAAACGCCGTATTAACGCGTTCGTTCAATTCGAAATCGGCGGCGCCCGGAAGAACTGCAACGGAACGGCGAGCATCGATACCATCCGGAATATGCACTTCCGAAAGCCTGATCGGCGCCAGGTCGAGGCCAGAGGTCCCGATAGCTGCTTCCAATGGGACCGCTTCATGGTCTTGAAGCCCGATAAGCAACACAGTGGTCATACCAAAATTGTCCGCTTAGGCGCCAGCATACGACGTGATTCGGTCCGCAACATGGCGCGACGAGGATCAGCAAAGTGCCCTCGGGTCCAGTTACATCGCGAAATCAGCATGTCCATTGAATAGGTTGCGTCGCCGCGGTCTGACGGCGTAGTGAACGTGAAATGACGCACAATGTTATTACGGACTGGCCCCGAAAATGAAGATTCCTGCAGTAAAACCAAGGTCTGGGCGCGAGTTGGTGCTCTTTTCCGTTGACTTGGACCGTCAGGGATTCTTATACTTCTCGTTTGTCGTCTGTTGCGAATGGGTGATGGCGAGAGGGGTATTCCTTCCGTCATCCTATCTGAACGCCTGAATAAACATGACGCCGGGAACCAATATCCAGGGCGGGGTAATGCCGACAGCGAACCAATTGATGCGCAAGCCGCGCAAGCGAACACGCACGAAGTCTAAGACTCCGGCGTTGGGATTCGTCTACAACTCGTTGAAGGACCGGATGCGACGAGGTAGCGGGAGTCCGCAGAAGCGTGGCGTCTGCTTGCAGGTGAAGACCGTCACGCCGAAGAAGCCGAACTCGGCTCTTCGCAAAGTAGCGCGTGTCCGGCTGACCAACGGGATCGAGGTCACCGCCTACATCGGTGGCGAAGGCCACAACCTTCAGGAACACTCGGTCGTCCTTATAAGGGGCGGTCGCGTGAAGGATCTTCCCGGAGTCCGATATCACGTAGTGCGCGGGGCACTCGACACTTCCGGTGTCGATGACCGTCGCCGTGGTCGTAGCAAATACGGCGCTGTAAAACCACAAGCTTAATCTCAGGGGCCCTGAAACGGCCCAACCACCCCGACAAACGAGTCCGTCACAGCCCGTCCGGGCGGCAGACTCAACCCAGGTCGGGGTTTTTGGTGGAAAGGAAAGAACGCTCCCGGAATACGGATGACCGCTTAGATCTCGCCACGGCGAGATCGATAAGGAACTCCGATCGGGAGGCAAATAAAAAATGGCAAGGCGAAGACGCGCAGAGCGACGAGTAATTGATCCGGATCCGCGTTTTGGAAACGTGGAGCTGGCGCGTTTTACGAACCGTCTCATGAAGGGCGGCAAGAAGACGGTTGCGCAACGCGCCGTCTACAGCGCCCTGGAAATGCTTGAGAATGAAACCAACCGACCGGGGCTGGAAGTGTTTGAGCAGGCGATTCGCAACGCGACGCCGATGCTTGAAGTGAAGCCCCGTCGTGTTGGTGGCGCCACCTATCAGGTGCCAACGGAGGTCCGGCCTGAACGTCGGGTCTCTCTGGCGATGCGGTGGCTCATCACGGCGGCCCGAGCCCGCCAAGGAGCGCCGATTTCGCGGCGTCTCTACAACGAACTGCTCGACGCGTCACTAGGACAGGGTGCGGCGGTACGCAGGCGTGAAGAACTACACAGAATGGCCGAGGCAAACCGGGCATTCGTCCACTACCGCTGGTAACTAGACCAGGATCAACTCCGGGGGGTCATCGACCCTACCGGCTATATGGCCGGAGAGTACAGACTTAACGCGAATGGCTACAACAGTGGCTTCAAAAGCAACTTCAGAAATCGATCTCAGAAAGATCCGAAACATCGGGTTTATCGCCCACATCGACGCCGGTAAAACGACGGTGAGTGAACGCGTGTTGTTCTTCACCGGAATGACGCACAAAATCGGCAACATCGATGACGGCACAACCGTGATGGATTTCATGGATCTTGAGCGCGAGCGCGGGATCACCATTGCGTCGGCGGCCACCTCCACGGAGTGGAAGAACCACCAAGTCAACATCATCGACACACCCGGGCACGTTGACTTCACTGCTGAAGTAGAGCGCAGCCTGCGCGTGTTGGACGGTGGGGTCGTTATCATCGACGCCGTCGCCGGTGTTCAACCGCAGTCAGAGACGGTCTGGCGCCAGGCTGAGCGTTACTCGGTGCCGCGCATGGTCTTCGTAAACAAAATGGACCGCGCCGGGGCAGACTTCTTGAAGGCCGTCGAATCACTCACCCGCAGACTGGGCGCAAACGCCGTTCCGATTCAGCTCCCGATCGGCGCCGAAGCGAACTTCCACGGCATGATCGACCTAGTCGAGATGAAGGCCTGGGTTTACGAATCAGCCGACGCCGTTGAAGCGGTTGAGGCCCCGATTCCCGCCGACATGGCTGATGAAGTTGCGGCATACCGGGCCAATCTTGTCGAGAAGGTCTCAGAAACCGACGAAGACCTGCTCATGGCGTACCTGAGCGATGAAGATATCCCCAACGAGATCCTAGCGGCAGCGTTGCGCACGGCCACGATCCATCTCAAGGTCACACCGGTGATGTGTGGCACCGCGCTCAAGCACCGCGGCATCCAGCCCCTGCTTGACGCAATCGTCGACTACCTTCCCTCCCCGCTTGATGTCCCTGCCGTTCAAGGCACCGACCCGGCGGATGGCTCTGAGCTGGTCCGACAACCCTCGGTAGATGATCCCGTAAGTGTGCTCATCTTCAAGGTTGTGTCTGACCAGCACGTAGGTCGATTGATTTACATCCGTGTCTACTCCGGCCTCCTTGAGACCGGAGCCACCCTCTACAACCCGCGCACCCGCAACAGGGAACGTATCGGCCGCCTACTGCGAATGCATGCGGACCGCCGTGAAGAGATCTCTTCGGCAGGACCGGGCGAGATCGTCACCGTTATCGGACTGAAGGACGCCCGCACCGGAGACACGCTGGCGGCCAATAACAACCGAATCGTTCTTGAATCGATCGAGTTCCCGGAGCCGGTCCTGTCTGTAGCGGTCGAGCCAAAGACCCGATCTGACCAGGACAAGATGGACGTCGCTCTGAATCGGCTCGCCGACGAAGACCCGACGCTCAGGTTGAGCACCGATGAAGAGACTGCACAGGTAGTTCTCGCCGGAATGGGTGAGTTGCACCTGGATGTAATAGTTGAGCGCATGCGACGCGAGTTTGGACTTGACGTAAACGTCGGCAATCCGAGGGTCGCTTACCGGGAGACGGTTACACGTATCTCAGAGGCTCAGGGACGTCTGGTCCGCCAGACCGGTGGTCACGGCCAGTTTGGTGACTGTACGCTTCGTCTCGAGCCGCTTCCTGTTGGCGCAGGGGTGGTTTTTGAGTCCGAGATCACTGGTTCAACCCTCCCACGGGAGTACTACAGGCCAATCGAACAAGGCGCCCGCGAGGCAGCCGCCAACGGCGTACTCGCTGGTTACCCGGTGACCGACATCAAGATCGTTCTAACGGACGGTTCCTACCACGAGGTTGACTCGTCAGAGATGGCGTTCAACGTCGCCGGCTCCATAGCCTTCAAGTCCGCGGCCCAGAGAGCCGGTATGGCTATCCTAGAGCCGATCATGAAATTGGAAGTCATTACGCCATCCGAGTTCCTAGGCGATGTTCTCGCTGACCTGAACTCACGGCGATCTCAGATTCAGAACATGGAAGGCCAGAACGAGACGCAGGTTTTAAACGCCTTCGTCCCACTTGCAGAAACATTCCGATACGCGACCGATCTGCGCTCCCGCACCACGGGCCGCGCGTCGTTCGTAATGTCGCTAGACCACTACGACAAAGCCCCGCGGCACATCGCAGACGACATCGCAAGCAGCGGGAAGTAACAAGCCAAGGACCTTCATCATCCGATGGGGGTCCGTTCGCGTTACGACGTGAACGGAAGGAACTATGCCCGGACAAAAAATAAGAATCGTGTTGAAAGCATTTGATCACCGAGTGCTTGATCAGTCCGCGACTCAAATCGTTGAGACGGCGGAACGGACCGGTGCGGACATCTCCGGTCCCGTCCCTCTCCCGACATCGATCCGGCGGTTCTGTGTCATCCGGTCACCACACATCGACAAGCGCTCACGAGAGCACTTCGAGCTTCGCACGCACAAACGTCTCATCGACGTTCACAAGCCGACGTCAAAGACGATCGACGCCATGACCCGGCTAAGCCTGCCGGCCGGTGTCGACATTTCGATCAAGCTGTAAATAACCGCCCCAGAACGAGCTTAGAGAACGAGCAGATAAATAATGGGAATCCAGGGCCTACTAGGCCGCAAGGTCGGAATGACCACGCTGTATAACGAGGACGGGACCGTCGACGCCGTTACGGCGATCGAGACGGGCCCTTGCGTCGTCACGCAGGTGCGGACCGACACACGTGACGGCTATGAGGCCATCCAGATTGGCTTCCTAGACGCCAAGCGTCTGAACAAGCCGGCTGCGGGTCACCAGCAGCGCTCAGGGGGGAGGTTCCGTCACCTCCAGGAGTTCAAGGCGTCTGACCTGAGTGAATTTGAGGTCGGCCAGTCCATCGACGCTGCAGTATTTGAAGTTGGAGAGACGGTCAGCGTGTCCGGCAAGACACGTGGCCGTGGCTTTGCTGGGGGCGTGCGAAGGCACGGTTTCCACGGCGGACCAAAGACCCACGGTCAGTCTGACCGTCACCGCGCTCCGGGATCAATCGGCGCTGGCAGCTCTCCGGGCAGGGTTTGGAAGGGCACGCGCATGGCGGGCCACATGGGCAACAACAAAGTGACCACCCGCGGTCTGAAAATCGTGATGGTCGATCCTGAGCGCAACATCGTGATGGTGCGTGGAAGCGTGCCCGGCGCACGCAACACCTTGGTCCGAATAGAACGGGCAAACGACAACTACTAGGCCGCCGAGAAATCGCGGCGACAGAACTGGTTCATCGTGGATCTAGATACAAAAAATATGGCAGGAGAGGTCGTCG
>CAUZKS010000126.1:0-6219 GCA_963580625.1 Dehalococcoidia bacterium
ACGACACCGGTATTCTGATAGCGGTGTCGTAATTACGCCGATCAGAATCGCCGTCACTGCTCATGTGGTTAGCAAGCACCCAGGGTCAGTCTGACCCTGGGTGCAGTATGTTTTCCCTTCCCCAATGGTCGGGAACGAGCCCAAACCAGGCGACTTCCTAATTTGTTCGAACGAGGGACGGACTGTAGTGTCAGGTGGGTTTGCCTTTGATTACAGAACGCTCTCGGTCCTCAGACCGTTCCCAACGCCTCCCGAACTCGCCGAGCCAGCGTATCCGCGCTTGCGTCATCCAGATTAAGCGGGTTAACGGTCAGCGTCCCTTGCGCCAGCTTTCCATGGCCTGCGTATATGGGCGGGCTGCCTGTTCGAAGTGCTGCACATATGTTGAAAGCGCTCTTGCCCACCGCATCTTCGTCAACAACTATGTCCAGCAGCGGGAACGATTCGCCGTCGCCTCGATCATGGATAGTGCAGGTCACCGGGGCTCCGGATAGCGCTGCGGCGATCCGCTCAAGGCGCTGTCGATATCCGGCGACCTCTTCGTCATACGCACCGGCCGCGAACAATTTAAGGGCCGTTAGTAGCCCGACGATCTCCTCCTTGGAGACCTTGTGTGCGCGCCCGATGCCGTGCCTCGGTGGTCCGCCTTTGAGCTGCTCGATATCGACTAGTTCTTTTGGAGGATCCCAAAGCGATGGGTGATCGTCCATATCGACGAGTTGCGCAAAGGCTGGGCCCACCAGGTCTCTGCGCCCGGCCAGGATCCCTGTGGATTGCGGGCCGCGTATCGACTTTCCGCCGCTGAACGCCACAAGATCGGCGCCGGTCGCCGGGATATCGATCAAGTTAGATCGTGGCGGCAACTCGGCTGCGGCGTCCACCAGTACCGGAAGGCCGTGTTTGTGTGCGGTTGCAACTACTTCTGATAGTGGCGGCTCAGAGTCGTTTGTGAAAACGTAGAGCACGCCGACGGTGTTTGGCCCGAAGGCGGCCTCATACTCCCAGGCTTCGGTTCGTCTTACCCCGGCTCCGGACACAATCTCGTTGAAACCGACCTCCACTAGCCGAGCCCCCGCAGCCCGGACAGCGTGATCGTATCCCGAGCGCTGTTCCCGGGCGATCACGAACTCGTTTGGAAAACTTTCTGAAAGGGGTAGTGACTCCATCCGTCCACGGTCCCAACCGGTCATCATGGACGCCGCACCGAGAGTCAGCGCAGATGCGGCGCCTGCGGTCACTATCCCGGCTTCGACCCCGGTGGTAGCGGCGATATTGACGGAGGCCTTTGCCTGGAGGAGTTCTAGGGGTACCGAACCGGCGGCCGCCTCGGTCATGGCGTCGAGGACTTCCCGGGGCATGGGCGCTCCGCCCAGCCGAGTGACGGACCCGGACGCGTTGATTATCGGTGTAAGGCCAAGGTCTTCGTAGACGCCCATCCAGGCTCCATTCATATGACCGCCAGCGTCCATAATTAGGGACGCTGGAATCTCAATTAGCAATCGCGGCCGTATTATAGGTTTGAGATTCGCCATCCCCAGCCCCGAGGATATTTCCTTTGCTGTGTCCCGTAGACGGAGCCGAGCTCCAGCACGCCAAACTCCGCGGCCTGGAGGTAGATCGCTGTCCAGAATGTGACGGCGAGTTTCTGGACCACCACGAGCTCGGGGAGTTAGAAGACCAGGTCTTCGATCACGATATCCCGAAGGGCACGATCCATTTCGGCGATCAAGAGGTCGATCACGCGTGCCCCCGTTGCGGCAAGAATATGCTGCGATTCAGGTACCGCGGGTGGCCGCTGGAGATCGAACGATGTCCGGACGAAGAGGGCTACTGGCTTGATAAGGGCGAAGAGAAGCACATCCGCGACTACATGAAGGAACGGAAGTCACGTCTATCCCGAGCGAGTTCCGCCGAGGCTAGTTTTGATCGCTGGCGCGATGGTGGAAGTGGCGGGATCATCCAGAAGATCAAAAACATCTTCCGCTAAGCTCGGTTTGGCGATTATTTTGGCGGGCGTTTTCGTTGGATGGTGTGTTCGCAGATGACACCGTAGGGGCTGGGCTTACTCCGCCCGCGGTAGTGTCCTGAGGTTCTCGAAGGACCGGATTCGTGCGATAACGCGCTGACATCTCCCGCTCTTTGAGCGGAACACCTCTTCATCCTGTGCCTTTTTCCGACCGGGTGAGGAGGAGTCGTGATACGACCCAACCACTCCGCGCTGGTGGAATCCCCTCCTTTTTTCCCAGTTCATGCCTGATCGGTATTCCAACCCGGTAGGTTTGACGGCGCTTACGCTCATATAATCTCCGGTATGCGAGACCTGTTTGGGAACCCATCTGATGGATCGTTCCTGGCGTGGGTGGCCGATGAGGGCATCTGGGCCGGACTGATCGCGCTTTCCGCCTTCGTCGTATGGTTCGTACTTCGCATCTACTTGCATCGTCTGCTCCGGTCCGGCGCGTCCGCGCTTGAAGATCAGGGCATGGGACACGTGAACGACCGTGTGCGGTCGTTCGTTTTGTTCCTTTCTGAAGGCCCGATGTTGTTGATCATTGTCGGAATTCCGTTCGGGCTGTGGATTGCGTCCGTGCTGGACCAGAACGTCTCGCCGATATGGGATGCGATCGGCGAGGGATTCCTGTCGATCGGCGACGGTATCAGACCGCATATCATTCCGGTCTTGGTGATATGGGCGGCCGCGTACGTCGCCATCAGACTATTGAAGCGGATGGTACCGGTCGCTATGGGGCGATTGGTGTTGACCGAGGGTGAGGATCCGGGACTCCCCAACTCCTCCAGTAATCGCGCTCAGGAGCTTCGGGCGGCTACGCTCTCTGGAGTCATCACATACGCGCTAGCGATTCTGGTGTGGGCCATCGCTATCTTCTCCGTACTTTCCGAGATCGGCGTGCCCATCGGACCGATGATCGCCGGATTCGGTATCGCCGGTATTGCTGTCGGATTCGGTGCGCAGTCGATGGTCAAAGACATGATCGCCGGATTCTTCATCGTGGCCGAAAACCAGTACCGCACTGGAGACGTTGTATCGATCGCCGGTATTGCCGGCTCCGTGGAGGGTATCAACCTGCGCCGCACCGTGCTGCGGGACCTGGATGGCAAGGTCCACGTGGTGCCGAACGGCGAGATCAGCGTCGCCTCCAACTACACGAAATTCTGGTCCCGAATCAATTTGAACGTGGGCGTTGCTTACAAAGAGAACATGGATCACGTGTTCGAGATCCTGAACGATATCGGGATGGAGCTTTCTGGAGAGGACTACTGGGCGGAGAAGATCATCGACCCGCCACAGGTTTTACGCTTGGACTCTTTCGACGATTCGCAGATCACGATCAAGATGCTTGGCGTTTGCCGGCCGCTGACTCAGTGGGAGATAGCGGGCGAGCTGCGCAAGCGGATTAAGGACCGGTTCGACGAAGAAGGCATCGAGATACCGTTCCCGCATCAGACAATTTACTGGGGCGTAGGCGCGCATCCATCCAAGGGCAACCAGGGCTCGGAAGACGTCAACACACAAGCTGAGATGTTGAACGAACTGGACATGCCGGAAGACGCTCGCCGAGATGCGCTTCGGGAGTCGGCGCTAAATGCAGAGTCGGAGCGACGCAGTCGCCCCAACCCGCGTTCGCTTGGGCGGCTGACCGAGCTGGACGACATATCGCGGCAGATCAGGCACCGATCGCCTCCGGCGTTCTTGAACAACGAAGATGACGAAGAACATCGATCGAATCCACGTTCATCGGAGCGCATGGCCGAGCTTGACCGGATGGCGCGTCAACAGGCTACCCAGCGCAGGAAAGTGGACCCCGATGAGGTCGATGAGGACGATGGCGAGGGCTAAGTCAGGCAGGACCTCGGTGAACCCTCCTCTCCCGCATAGAATGTAGGGCTTTCGCCACGTACGGATTATGCCCGGAGATAACCCGAAGGCGAAAGAGTACGGACACAACCCCGATAACTGGACTGCCCGGAGGCCGAACCTAGCCCGAAAACATGACAAGTTCACGTTCAATGCCGCGCACCACGGACGAAATCCGTGAAGTCTTCTTGAAGTATTTCGAGGGGCAGGACCACCTGCGTATGCCGGCGGCATCGCTAATTCCTGCGGGCGACCCTACGTTGCTTCTGACTAACTCCGGCATGGCCCAATTCAAGGCCTACTTCGCCGGGGAATCGACCCCGCCTCACCCACGCCTCACGACATCGCAAAAAAGCTTCCGCACCACCGATATCGACGAAGTCGGGGATGCCACACATCTGACATTGTTCGAGATGCTCGGTAACTTTAGCTTCGGCGACTACTTCAAGAACGAAGCCTGCGAGTGGTCGCTCGATCTGATGGTGAACCACCTCGGATTCGACCGTGATCGCATGTACATCACGATCTACTACGACGACGACGAGGCGGAGCAGGTATGGCTCGATCTCGGTGTGGAACCGGAGCGGATCTACCGGTTTGGCGATGAGGACAACTGGTGGGGACCGGCGGGAGCCGAGGGTCCCTGTGGGCCGTGCAGCGAGTTGCACTACTACCGAGGCTCCATGAACGATGTGCCGGCGCTGGACGACCCGATCCGGCAGAACGGCTGGGGTCCGAACACCCACGATGATTTCCTTGAGGTGTATAACCTCGTATTCACCCAGTTCTACCGGGATATCGATGGCAACGACACGCCTCTCCCGAACAAGAACATCGATACCGGGATGGGGCTTGAGCGTGCCGCAGCCGTCCTTCAAGAGGTGTCCACGCTTTACGACACGGATGTGTTTCAGCCGGTCATATCAAAAGTAGAACAGATTGCGGGCCGGGAGTGGGGAGACGACCCGGGGATCGACCGAGCAATAGGGGCAATCGCTGAGCATGCGCGTTCGGCGTCGTTCCTGATCGGCGATGGTGTGGTTCCCGGCAATACCGGTCGCGGCTACGTGCTGCGCCGAATCATCAGGCGTGCCATGCGCTTTGGTCTCACGCTTGGCATGGAGAGCCCCTTTATCGGCAGCATCGCTGAAGTTGCAATGGACCAGATGGCTGGCGTGTACCCGGAGCTGAAGGACAACCGACCGTTCATTCTCCGTGTGTTGGATATTGAAGAGCAGAGCTTTGCCCGCGCCATCGCCCAGGGAACACGCGTGCTTGACGGAATGTTTGAATACCGCGACTCACACGCGTCGGTCACCGAGACACTGGATGCGGCGATTGCGGCCGGGACAACGGCGGACGGGCTTAGGGAGTTGCTGAAGGGAACCGGATTCGATGCCCCGGAGGGCGACGATTCTGCGAGCGTCGGAAGCCGTGCTGCTTTCGAGGCGATTAAGGACTTGATCGGCGCTGCCTTGGTTTCCGACGGCGATGACCTGGCGCGTCAGCGGGTATTGAACTGGCCGACGATGGTGTCAGGAACAGAAGCGTTCCTGCTGTACGACACGTACGGCTTCCCGCCGGAACTTGTACGCGAGGACGCGCTTGACCGCTACATGGAATCGACGGGAGAGTCTGCTCCGGAACTAGCCCGAGATGGAGAGGTGGACCTGCTCCTGGACCGTGAGGGGTTCAAGGGAGAGATGGAGGCGCAACGGCAACGCGGGCGTGCTTCTGGCAACGCATTCAGAGGCGATGTGGCGGCACGACGCGTCTACGAATCGCTGGGCATAGACGACACGCCGTTTCGCGGTTACGAGACGCTGACCGTGGACACTCAGATTGTCGGGATCATAAAGGACGGCGATTCGACCCCGGAAGCTTCTGAAGGCGACGAGATAGAACTCATCCTGCACGAGACGCCATTCTATGCCGAACGTGGTGGCCAGATGGGTGATGCCGGGAGCCTGACGTCGGACGGCGTCGAAGTGGAGATTACCGATACACAGAACCCGTACTCTCACGTCAACGTGCACTCCGCTTTGGTGAGCAGCGGGACTATACATGTCGGCGACGCGGTTACCGCCACGGTGAATGAAGAACGCCGCGAGCGTATCCGTCGCAACCACACGGCGACGCACCTCGTCCATTCCGCTCTCAGGCAGGTGCTCGGTTCACACGTACGACAGACCGGATCGCTGGTCGCGCCGGACCGCCTGCGTTTCGACTTCACACATGTCGCATCGATGACTCCTGAGGAGATTCGCCAGGTCCAGGACATCGTGAACGACAAAATTCGCGAGAACCTTGACGTGAATGTTGAGTACACGTCGTACAGGGAG
>CAUZKS010000127.1:0-6173 GCA_963580625.1 Dehalococcoidia bacterium
GCAGCTTCTCGAAAACGCCCGTCTGCATGGCCAGCGACGCCAACCCTACAGTGTCCGACGCGTCGATCCTCCGCGCTTTCGACTGACTGAATCCGGCAAACCCTCCGAATAGAAGGGCCACGAATGCAGCGATCATGCCGATACCGATCGCCCACCCCCAGTGACTGCTGAATAAATCACCAAATTCCCGGCCCGGCGTTGAAGAGATCAGCAGGAATCCGACGATAATCGTTATCGCCGCCGAGCCATGTACGACCGGGCCCCAGACCTTGTTGATCGAGGCGGTGACTTGCGTCTCAAGACCAGGGCCAAGGGCCCTCAATCGGGGATTCAGGATGAATGCGGCAAAAAAGGCGCTACCCACCCACACGACTCCCGGGCCAATGTGGAGGATGCGCATTATTGCGAGTTCGGCGTCCATGTGATCTTTCTAAACCGGTGAATCGCCGGTTGGCCAGTGGGTTCGCTGTCAAACGGCATTGTATCGTTCGGATTACGTACGCAGGTTGGGCGTAAAGTAGCGCCCCGTAGATAAACGACGTGTTCCAACGCAGGGATTGCAAATGCACGAGCTATTGAGCCGGTCAGCAACACAGATCGCCCGGGCCATTCGTGAGCGGGAAGTTTCTTCTGAGGAAATAACCCGAGCCGCGCTTGAGCGCATCGACGAGGTGAATCCAAAGCTAAACGCTGTCGTTGTGCTGGCCCCCGACCGGGCGCTGGATGAGGCGCGGGCACGAGACGCCGAAACGGCGCGTGGTGAGTCGAAAGGTCCGTTGCACGGCGTTCCGATTACGTTGAAGGACTCGCACGACACCGAAGGCATCGTCACCACCGGTGGCACGACCGGAAGGGCAGGAAAGACGCCAGAGGCCGATTCGCCGCCGGTCGCACGACTTCGAGCCGCTGGCGCGGTGGTGCTTGGCAAGACCAACACGCCGGAGTTCACAATGTCTTTCATCACCGAGAACCTGGTGTACGGCAAGACCAACAACCCGTACGACGTGACGCGCACGCCGGGCGGCAGCAGCGGTGGCGCGGCGGCGATCGTCGCTGCATGTGGCGCTTTTCTTGAACTTGGCTCAGACCTCGGCGGCAGCGTTCGGGTGCCTGCCCACTACTGCGGCATCGCCGGGCTCAAGACCTCTGCAGGTCGTGTCCCGCGTACCGGCCATGCCTTCCCTTGGGGAGGACCACTGGATCGCTTTGGCACGGTCGGTCCGCTCGCCCGACGCGTCGAAGACCTCAAGCTGGCGCTGCCAATTATTTCTGGACCTGACTGGATCGATCCATTCGTAGAACCGGTGCCGATCCGCAGTCCTGACGAGGTAAACATCGCCGGGTTGCGTGTGGCGTTCTTCACCGACAACACCCTCGAAACACCGACCTCTGAAATCCAAGAGATTGTCACCTCCGCCGCCACGGCGGTAGCGAGTGCCGGAGCCACGGTGGAAGGCAACCGGCCGGGGGCCATCGCACGCGCCGCCGAGATCGCGTACCGGTCGTTTGGGTCCGATGGCGGTTACCTGTCGCGCAAGCTCCTCTCGGAATCCGGCACCTCACAGCCTTCACGATTCTTGATCGATCGCGCAGACGGGCCTGCAGAAAACGGATCCTCCGTGGAGGAGTACGCAGCATTGATGCACGAAGTGGATGCCGTGCGGAGCGAGCTGCTTGGTTTCATGAAGGACTACGATGCCGTCATCTGCCCGGTCGCCGGACAGTCTGCGCCGACTCATGAGGACGCCGAGGGGCTTCGATATACCTATACGGCCGCACACAACCTGAGCGGTCTCCCGGGAGCCGTGGTGCGTGGTGGCACATCGCCCAATGGGATGCCTGTTGGCGTCCAGATCGTTGCGCAGCCGTGGCGGGAGGACGTCGCTCTGGCCTTGGCGGCCGTGATCGAGGAAGCTACGGGGGGCTGGGAACCACCAGCTCTCTAGACGTTCTCCCCGAACCCTTCTCCAGAAAATCAAAAAGGAACTTCACATGGACAGCCTGCTCAGCGCATCCGCTACCGAAATCGCCGAGATGATCCGCTCACGCCAGGTGTCATCGGTTGAGGTCGTTACGGCAAACCTTGAACGCATCAAGGAGGTCAATTCTGACCTGAACGCCGTCGTGCAACTGTGCGAAGAGCGAGCGTTATCCGAGGCCGCCGCATGTGATACGGAGCTGGCCCGGGGCGAAAACCGGGGATCATTACATGGGGTGCCGTTCACGCTGAAGGACTCACATGACACCGAGGGAATCATCTCCACCGGCGGAACGACCGGCCGATCCGAGTTCATTCCGGATGTCGATTCGCCACCGACAGCACGATTGCGAGCGGCGGGCGGCGTCCTTCTCGGGAAGACCAATACGCCCGAGCTAACGGTAGGCGGGGTCACCGACAACCTGATCTACGGCCAGACGAACAACCCGTACGACCTGTTGCGAACTCCCGGGGGCAGCAGCGGCGGGGCGGCGGCTATCGTTGCAGCGGGCGGGTCGCCTCTCGATCTTGGCAGCGACACGGGCGGGAGCATTCGGGGGCCCGCGAACTACTGCGGGATCGCCGGGCTCAAACCCACATCCGGAAGGGTGCCACGGACCGGGCACATCGTTCCGCCGGGTGGACTCCGAGACGCCTTTACGACTATCGGACCACTCACACGCCGGGTCGAGGACCTGTCTCTGACCTTCCCGTTAATCACCGGATCCGACATGCGAGACCCGTACATCGTCGATATGCCGATCCTCGACCCGACCGATGTCATTCTCTCAGAAATGCGAGTGGCGACGTACGACGATAACGGAACGCTGACGCCGACGCCCGAGGTAATGGCGGGGGTCAAGACCGCTTCCGAGGCCCTTCGTGTATCGGGAGCGACCGTCTCTGATGACCGGCCCCCGGTGATGGTCCAGATGTCCGAGTTGCTAGATGAAACACGGACATCGGATGGCGGCGCGTATTCCCGTGTATTACTCGAACTGCATGGCACAACCCGGGTCGGACCAATCCTGCAGAGAAGGATCGCTGGAAGTGGCGGCGCCCTGGACGCAGACGAGATGGCACATGTTCAGGATGAAATGGACCGCTTCCGCACGGAGATGCTGACTTTTATGGACGGGTACGACGCCATCATCTGCCCCGTTTCGGGATTCCCTGCGCCATTGCATGAGGACGCTCAGGCAACAACCGTCGGCGGCTACACCCTCGTTTACAACATGACCGGGTGGCCGGTGGTCGTAGTGCGCGTCGGGACCTCACCCGAAGGCCTTCCAATTGGCGTACAGGTCGTAGCGCGGCCGTGGCGGGAGGACGTGGCGCTGGCGCTGGCAAGTGCGATAGAGGCGTCGACCGGCGGCTGGGAAGCGCCGCCACTTTAAATATCCGTAAAGTCGAACCCCCGGTTGACAGGAGTCGATCTCACAAAGGGACTTCTCCCTCACCCTCTCCCGGTGGGAGAGGGGATCTTGAGAACAGGTAGCTACGGTAACTAGAAGGAACGATATATATGCCCGGCGATATCGCTGATCTCGTATTTACCGGCGGCACGGTCCACACGGTAGATGCCAACAACACCATAGCTGAAGCGGTTGCAATTTCGGACGGCCGCATTCTGGCGGTTGGGTCGGATCTGGACATTCTGGCGACCGCGGGCCCGGGCACTGAGCGCGTAGCACTGGCAGGTCAATCGCTTCTGCCGGGAATGATCGAGGGCCACGGCCATTTCTCCGGGCTGGGAGCCGTTCAAAGGCAGATCGACTGCAAAGCTCCGGGGATGGGCTCCATTGCTGCTCTGGTCGAGGCCGTGCGAGAGCGTGCCGAGATGCAGGCCCCGGGAACGTGGATATACGGCCGAGGCTACGACCAGTCCCGCTTGGCTGAGAAACGACATCCGAGTCGGGCCGACTTCGACGCCGTCGCCCCGAACAACCCGGTGCTGTTCACACGGACTTGCGGCCACATCGTCGCCTTCAACACGAAGGCGATGGAAGAGGTGGGCGTCACCGATAACACGCCGGACCCCGAAGGCGGCCGATTCGATCGTGACACGGCGGGCAAAATGACCGGCGTTGCATACGAGCGCGCCAATATCCCGTTCCGCAGCGTGCCCCCGCCGCCAGCGGATGACCTCCGTGAGCATCTACTCGAAGCCAATCGCCTGTACCTCAGCGCCGGATGCACCAGCGTCCAGGACGCGGGAGGGCTATTCGGCTCATACATGGAGCAGGCGCAGGAGATGGTGTTAACCGGCGAATTAAATGTCCGCCTGTACGCGTTCGTGACCGTGAACGCACTCGACCACCCGCTCGTGCCGATCCTCGATACCGGGTTACACACGGGATTTGGCAACGAGTGCCTGCGCATCGGGGCGTTCAAGGTGATGACTGACGGGTCGTCCTCCGGCCCGAGTTCGTCCACCCGTGAGCCGTACACGTCGGACCCATCAACCCGCGGAATCGCCTACTGGGAGCAGGAAGACCTGGACAACTTGATCGGCCGAGCTCACAGGGCGGGATGGCAGTGCACGGTGCACGCGGTCGGAGACGCTGCAATCGAACAGACACTTGATGCGATGAAGCGCGCCCAGGCCGAGTTCCCACGCAGCGGTCTGAGGCATCGGATCGACCACTGCGGGATTCTGCCGCCCGATTTACAGGAACGTGTAATCGAGCAGGGTATAGTTCCGTCCATGCAACCTGCGTTTTTCTGGGAGTTCGGCGACGGTTACATCGCCAATTACGGTCGGCATCGGGCTGACATGATGTTCCCGGCCGGGACATTAATCGACCGCGGAGTAGTAGTTGCCGGCGGCTCCGACGCGCCGGTCACGGACCATCGACCGTTGCTTGGCATCTCCCAGGCAATGACCCGCACCACTCAGGATGGCGACGTGTGCGGCATCGAGCACGCAACCACGCTGGACACGGCGATACGCATGCACACGATCAACGGCGCGTACGCCAGCTTCGAGGAGCACCTGAAGGGCTCGCTTGAGCCGGGCAAACTGGCGGATCTGGCGCTACTGACCGAAGACTTGCGGGATATCGATCCGCAGGCTGTACGTGACGTCTCCGTAGTTAGAACTTACGTTGGTGGAAAACTCGTTCATCGAGTGCGTTAAGTAAAACCCGATCGATAATCTGGCCGTAGGTACTAACCGTTGCCGTGATCTACATGGGGCAATCTATCCACAAATTCGTTCCGATATTTTTTCGCTAACCCGGATCCAGAAGTAACACAGGGATTCAGACACGCCACAGTGTGGACAATCAATATTCCTCCATGGAGATAGCAGGAACGCTTGTCGGCACCGCAACCGTGACGTCCCGTACCCCGGGCGTCATCATGCTCGAAGGCCGCAATGATCTCGGGGTGCTCTGGGGCATCCGAGTAGATCCGATATCCCAGCAACGTGGAGTCGGGCGCACTCTTTTCGAGGCCACCGCCGGGTGGTGTCGTGATGAAGGTCTGGTGCAACTCAAGATAGAGACGCAAGACGTGAACGTCCCCGCGTTCAGGTTCTACGAAAGGATGGGATGGGATTTGAAGGGTGTGGACGCGGACGGTAAGACGCATCCCCATGAGTTTCAATTCTTGTAGAACGTCGATCCGGGCGAGCCAGGTGGCATACAATCCGTCCGCTCACTTCACAATTATCGACAAGGAACGGTCAGATGCCCGAGATGCGCAGGAACCCGGCGAAAGCGAAACTGGCGGCCGGAGGAGTAGTCACCGCAATAGGCGGCGTGTACACGGCCCAGATGGCGGACTTCATCGGCACGACTGGAGTCGAGGGCGTGTGGCTGGAAGCCGAGCACGGCCCCTTAGACTTCGCCGATATCGAGGATATTACTCGTGCATGCGATCTGTGGGGCATGGCGTCTGTGGTCCGAGTTGGGCGTGCCGAGGCGAACACGATCTACCGGACGCTAGATTGCGGAGCGCAAGGAATCGTTGTACCCCACATCAACACTCGTGAAGAGGCGGAGTTGGTGGTGGACTCCGCCAAGTACGCGCCGCTAGGCAGCCGGGGCATGTTCAGCACCCGTCAGGGCTATGGTGTTGGCGACTATCTTGAGCATGCCAACAACGAGACATTCGTGTGCGTACTGATTGAGGACATTGTCGCCGTCGAGAATCTGGACGAAATCGTCAGCGTCGACAACATCGACGTGTT
>CAUZKS010000128.1:0-6128 GCA_963580625.1 Dehalococcoidia bacterium
GGGCTGCCAGAAGATCTTTCACAGTCCGGCATGTTGCGGGCCTGGGGTCCAATTTTTCGGCCAGGCGGCCGGCCGCTTCCGGATCTTCATCAAAAACGGCGATGACACGGGCATTTTGAACCTCTCGCTCCGAAACGGCGAGGGCGACTTCTCCACCCATCGTGCCACAACCAAGGAGGCCAATGCCGACGCGTCCATCCATTTGGGTCAAATCCGTCCTTCCATGCAACATCAGCCCGTTTACTCCAGTTATTCCCGGTCATTCGAGACGTCGTCGCCCGTTTACTTGAACAATCCGGGGTTAAACTCGGGCGTCCTAGCCCTGACCTTGATAAAGCCTCGTATTCAGGTCTTTTCAGCAGTCGGGGCCGGGTCAATGTAGCAGGAGATCGGTTCCGGGATATCTCGGATGGGTCGCGAACAGGTCCATCGAGATCGGAATTTTTATCCCCGGATCGGTCCTGAAATAATTTGGGGAGCAAAGTCGAGTGGCGGCATCATCAATCGTTGGAAAAGTGCAGACGGTACTCGGGCCTGTCGACCCAGAGACATTAGGGCCCACCATCACACATGAGCATCTGCTAATCGATTTCCGAGTTGTGTTTCAACCGCTAAACAACCCTGTCGAAGCTGGTATGTCGGAAGAAAAACTTTCGCTCACGAATCTCGGCTGGATCCGGCACAACTGGAACAGCTCGTTGGACAACCTGACCCTGCTGGATGAAGAGGTCGCCACGGCGGAGGCCAGCCATTACTTCAGGGCCGGCGGCCGCACGATGGTCGATGTCACAAGCAACGGCCTCGGGCGAGACCCACTTGCACTGGCACGCATCAGCAAAGCGACCGGGCTGAACGTCGTGATGGGTGGTGGGCATTACATCGGGAGCACACACCCGGATGAGTTCGAAATAATGACAGCCGAGGGTATCGCCGAAATGATCATTCGTGACATTGAACAGGGGGTCGACGGCACAGGAATCAAGACCGGGATCGTCGGCGAAGTCGGCGTATCCACCCCCTGGACTGAGTCTGAGCACAAAACGATCCAGGCGGCGGTAATTGCCCAGGTCCAAACCGGCGCTCCGGTGTTGATCCACCCGGGACGAGACGAAGGTTTGCCGCTCCAGATTCTGGAGGCCGTTCAGGGCTGGGGCGGAGACATGGCCAACACCGTCATGGGCCACATCGAACGAACTATCTACGATAGGGACGCCTTGAAAGACGTTGCCCAAACAGGTGCCTTCATGAACCTTGACCTGTTCGGCCACGACTCCTCGTACTACCCGCTGGCACCCAGTTCATACATGCCGAACGATGCCCAGCGTCTGGATCAGATCGAATTTCTGATCGATCAGGGCCACGTGGATCAGATTCTGCTGGCGCACGATGTGTGTTCAAAGCATCGGCTGAAGCAGTATGGAGGGCACGGCTGGGATCACATCATCTCCCGCGTCGTTCCGCAGATGCTGGCGAGAGGGATCAGCCGCGAGCACGTAGACCAGATGCTTGTGGACAACCCGAAACGCATGCTGACGTTCGCCTGACCAGTAATATCGGGCCGCGGGAAAGCGTCCAATCCGGGCGCTACTGCGTAAAATTTTAAGGTACCCGAGAATGACAGAACTTCGACAGGCACGTTTCAATCTGGATCACGCGATCGATGAATGAACTGGAGACAATGGTTTGACGCAGGGCCTACTGCGAGGAATTCGGCGTTCAACCGCGACGGCGACTGGCGTGGGACTCTTGATGCTGCTTTTTGTCGCCTGCTCAAACGCTGGCAACGAACCGGTAGTCAACGATCAGGCTCCGCTGAACGATATTTTCCTGTTCGTAATCTCTTCCGACGCAGCGATTGGCGAGAACCGGTTGCCCTTCGCACTCCGCCGCGCCGACGGAGGGAAGGTTGATGTGGCTTCGACCGCTGTCACCATCACATATGAGAAGCGCGATTCGGGCACCGTAATCACAGCCCCTGAGCCGACGTTCAGAAAATGGCCCGTCGGTGGCGGTATCTTCACCACAACGGTCGAATATGACAGCGCCGGAATCTGGGATTTCACCGCGAACATCACACTGCCTGATGGCACCCGAGACACTGCCGATGCGACGACGCTTGTAAAAGAGGCGTCCGCCACGCCCGCAATAGGCTCAGCAGCCCCTGAGATTACAACCAAGATCGGGGCGACCCCGGAAGAACTAGCACTCATCACGAGCGACCCCAACCCAATCTCCGAAATGTACGCGGTCAGTTTTGATGACGCACTCAAAACCGGCGATCCGGTGGTTATAAGCTTCAGCACTCCGGCCTGGTGCACATCGCAGACCTGCGGCCCACAACTCACTATGGTTGATCAGGTCCGCCAGAACCACATCGGCGAGGCCGCGTTTATCCACGTCGAGTTGTTCGACAACCCGGACGTTATGCGTGAGAGCGGCGATCCGTTACTTGGTGTCGAGACCCCGGCGGTGGAGCCGTGGAACTTGCCATCCGAGCCGTGGACCTTCATCGTCAACGGCGATGGCCTTATCGCGGCCAAGTTTGAGGCGTTCACGACATCGGAGGAGCTTGAAGAAGCGCTGGTGCAGCTGCTGACGGGCGGCTAAAGCCGGATCGGACGGTTCCGATATCAGTCGGTAATGGCGCTGATGATCAGTTGGCCGTCTTCTTCAAAATATTCGACCCGAATTGATTGACCCCTCGCCGCGTGCTCTTGAAGATGCGAAGGGGTTTGCCCAACAAACCCACGCGCCTCGAACTGCCATACAACTCCGTCAGCATCTACCAGTTCGAGCTCAGCCAGCGCAGTGACAGACGAAGGCACGACGTTGGTGACCTGGCCAACCACAAACTTATATCTTTCGCTCGAACCGCAGGACGCTAATAGCGATATCGACAACACTGCAACCAAGGTCAATACGGACTGCGCGAGCCGCCGATTTGCTACCACCAACTAGCTCGACGCTGCATCCGCTATCAGCTGTTCCAATCGATCCATAAGAGCGTCGGATGCATCCAGGATGTCACGGTCACGCGGCTCTTCTCCGAGCGAGTGTGCCTCTTCAATATCGGCCCGTGCGAGTTCGAAATCCCCAAACACGTCCATGTAGAGAGTTGCGCGATCAAGATATGGCTCCGCGCTAACAGGCGAGTATTCAATAGCGAGGCTGAAGTCGCCGAGCGCGAGATCGTAGCTGCCGATCTGAAAGAGGAATCGGCCTCGCCACCAGTAAGCCGGGCCTTCATCCGGAGCGAGCTCCACGCCTTCATTGAACATTTCCAGTGCGTCCGCAGCACGCCCGGCTCCACTCAGGATTCTTCCCAGCACGATCACCGAATTCGGGTCCGATGGGTCAAGAATTTGCGCCTGAACTGCGTCCGTGTTTGCGCCGAGGATGTCTCCCACAGTCATGTTGGCGACGGCCCGTCCGGCGTATGCGCTGGCGAGATCAGGCTTGAGCTGGATCGCCCTGTCCAAATCCGGGATCGCTTCGGCCGATTTTCCCTGGGCCATAAGAGCACTCGCTCGACCTTCCCAGCCGCGAGCAAATTGAGGTTCGATCTCGATCACGACCGAAAACTGCCGTTCCGCCTGTACATAGTCGCCACGATTCAGATATGAGTGTGCCCTGGCGTAATTACGAACGTTCTCGTTTGTGCTGGGCGGCTCCGGCGTAGCGCTCGGTTCTGGCGTAGCTGTGGTGGGTTCCGCTGTCGTCGTCGGCTCAAGCTCGGCCGTCGCGGTAACTTCGGGCGGTTCCGGTGTCATATCGGCCTCGTCGGAAACCAAACCATCCCCGCTCGAACAAGCGACGAGCGCGATCAATCCAACGGCGCTGAACACCGCCAGCCATCTGCAGACCTTCAGTTTCATCCGTTTTTCCTGGCGCCTATTCATTCTCTGGACACTGTCACCTTTCGTAATGTCCGCAAATCCGCACCGAGATTATGTACCCGGAACATAAATCGGGGTTATGTTGTTTCGCCGTAGCGGGGAGTTCAATATGTCCTGTCCTCGAAAGGCGCTTGCCTCTCAGCTATATGACGCTAAACATATCCCGTCGATAACGGTTCCTTGAGGTCAACGAGATCAACCATGGGAAGTCGCCCCTGGAAAGGTTTTACGAACGCATGTCCCGTACGGGTTTGATTTGCTAATAGACCTTCATTGCCACACCATCGAGCGTTCCGACGATAGCACCGCATCTGCGCTCGATCTGGCTCGCAAAGCACGGGAAATGGGACTCGATGGAATCTGCCTGACCGATCACGATACCTTCTGGCCCGCGGACGAGGTGAAACGGATCTCGGACGAGGCCGAAATTCTTGTGCTGGCCGGTGTGGAGATCAACACCGACGGCGGACATGCGCTGGTGTTCGGGTTGGACGAGTACATTTTCGGGATGCACAGGCCGGCTTTTTTACGGGAACAGGTTGATCGAGTAAACGGCGCAATGTTGATGGCGCACCCTTACCGCCGCTCACTTCCATGGGGTGTCGACCCCGGGACAAAAGGGTACGACGAAGCACTCAAGCGTGCGACCAAGGGCGAATTCATTCGGGTGGTCGACGGCGCAGAGGTGATCAACGGCCGAGCAACCGAGATCCAGAACGAGTTCGCGCAGCTGTTGCTGGATGCCGTCGGCACACCAAAATTATCCAACAGCGATACTCACACGGTCGAGGGAATCGGCCATGTCGCAACCGAGTTCGAGCGAGAGGTCTACGACGTCCCCGGTCTGATCGTAGAACTCCAAACCGGACGTTTCCGTCCCTGGTCCGCCCCGGGATGGATCGCCAGCGGAATGAACTCCACTAACACTCCCACCACTAAACCCGGCTAACGCAACCCGGCAAGACGGGCGACGACCATCTCCAGCGCCACCCTGTCTCGGACCTCGCCCGATTTATAGCTGAGGTCTGCCTCGCCAAGGCTGCGATGTGCTTCAGCCAGGTATTCGTGGCTGAAACGAACGGCCTGTTCCAGCGTTTTGCGCAACGCGAACGCGGCTCTGAGCCCAATCCGGTTGCCTATCTCCCCCTCATCAACGCCACGCTCCCGAAGGTGACTGGCGAGGATCAGCATGCGCGTCTGGCGGGTCAACATTGAGAGGATGTACTGCACGCTCGCGCCATCATCCAGTAACTGATAAAGCGCCCTCATCGCCACACCCGGGCGACGCTCAAGGATGGCGTCCACGGCGGCAAAGATGTTGGCCTCTCGGGCAGGTGCCACCATCACCTCTACATCATCCGGTTGGATCACCCGATCGCCGACATAAAGCGAAAGTTTTCGGATTTCCTGATCAAGAAGACGAAGGTTTGGGCCGACAATATCGTTGAGCCTTGCGATGGCTGAGGGAGAGGCCTGAACTCCCTCCGACATTACCCGCGCCCTGATCCAATCGCCTACCGCACGACCACGCGGTGTGGAGTAGACGGAAATATTCAGCGTGTCGGAAGACTTGAGGGCACGGATCGCGCCGCCGTTGTCCTTCAGTTTTCCATTTGGCCCGGTCGGGAATGTGTCGATAAACACCAGTTCGGTAGTGTCCGGCAGCCCGACCAACATTTCGCCGAACTTGTCCCATCCAGAGGTCGACATCTGTGCGGCCGCTGCGCCTCCCCTACCGCGGGTGGCGTTGGTCGTATCAAGCCGTCGCAGTAGTCCGCGCACGAGCACAAGACGGCGGTCAGCCAGGAACGGCACAGTACGTGCCGCCGCCTCCACTTCACCTGGCTTGAAGTTACGTCCTTCGAACTCGATCGTGTTTGATTCGGCCGCATCCTCCCCCAGCGACGCGCGGATCTCCCGCACCGATTCGTCGATGCCAAATTCATTGTCGCCGTGGAATACGCGGATCAATAGGAAGGATCCCTACGTGAGATTAGAGAATCTGGGTCAGATAAACTGGCGGGAGACGATTTCGTTACGATCAGGTTCAACCACCGAGCAACTTTTACCCCATGCGCGCACTCCTGCTCATCAGGTACTTTCCGCTCATCCTGTCGGCCATCCGGCTGGCGTGGGGGTTGTTTCTGGACCGTCGGGTTGGCACCAAGATCAAGTTACTGCCGATCCTTGCGATCATCTACGTCCTGTCGCCGTTGGACCTGTTGCCGGACA
>CAUZKS010000129.1:0-6126 GCA_963580625.1 Dehalococcoidia bacterium
ACTTCGGCTCGCGCTTGATGGTCTGCGTGAATCCGATGTGGCCGATCTTCCCCTGCTCTTTTAGCTTTGCCACTTCCGGGTAGAACCGATCACGGTGTATCTCGTAAACCGGGACATCTATCATGTGAAATAGAAAAACGTCGACGTGATCCGTGCGCATCCGAACAAGACTGCGCTCCACCGAGTCTGTAAGCGTAATTCCGCCCGACTCGAGGAACGCCCCGCCGTCCCACTTCGTCTCAAGGACGTACGAATGCCGTGGCTCCCCGGCCAGGGTCTCGCCGAGATAAGTCTCCGATTCGCCATAACCACCTGCCGTATCAAAGAAATTGACGCCAAGATCAAGCGCCCGACGCACAAATCCCTGTCTGTCTGCCGCCGTCGCACCT
The DNA here is from genome assembly GCA_963580625.1 of Dehalococcoidia bacterium. Classification (GTDB taxonomy): domain Bacteria; phylum Chloroflexota; class Dehalococcoidia; order Lucifugimonadales; family Lucifugimonadaceae. The sequence goes on from CAUZKS010000129.1 coordinate 390, forward strand.
TGCGCCGCCCCAAACTTTCGCGACCCGCCGGTGCCATACCCGAGCAACGAGACCTTTAGGCCAGTCCGGCCAAGTGTTCTGTATTCCATCCCTACTCCTCAATAACGGGCAGGGTGATACGAGATGGGCGTGTCGCATCGTGGAACACCGTCTGTCTCGCGACGCGTAGCTCGGCGTCCTGCCAGTCGTCTGCGCCGGAGTTGTGGTTACGGTCGTGATTCGGATAGTCGCTTGAGGAGATGTCTATCCGAATCCGGTGTCCGATCTTGAACAGGTTGCTTGTCGGCAGCAGTTTGAGGTCAAACTCGTACACCTCGCCCCGCGTCATCAGTTCGGTAGGCTCATCGAGGCCGTTTCGGAACCGAGCGCGCTGGAAGCCGTAGCAAAGGTTGATCGCCGTGCCGTCCGGGTGGACGTCGATCAACTTCACGGTGAAATCGGTATCCACCGCGTCCGAGGCCGCGTGCAGTCGCAAAACAGGGTTCCCGGTGACCTCGATCGCCTGTTCCAACGGCTCAGTTTGATATACAAGAATGTCCCGACGATGCGCGTTCATCCGCTGATCGAACGGCCCGTCCTGACCATTCGCCAAGTACAGGCTCATCACCGGGTCACGCGGGTCGTACACGTACGAATCCGGACCCTCCAGCCCCGGCCCTGCCAGTGACAACTCGCCATCGCCGGACGGCGTATTCGCTCCACCACTTGAGTGCAAAAAGAAGTCGGTATCCACGGCACGCAACGGCGGCCACGTCTCTTCACGACGCCACCTGTTCGCGCCCATCACAAAGATATTGACCGGAGAGCCGTCCATTACCCCGTTCTGCTGGCCCTTGAGCCAGTAATCGAACCACGGCGTCGCAAGTTCCACCCAGTCGATCTCGGCGTCCGTGCCGAAGTCCATATCGCCGGTCACACGAGTCATCTCGTTGGCGTGGGTGTACGGGCCGATAAACAGTCGCTGATTAGTACGCGCGTGCTCCGAGGGCGCCTCGTTGATCATGTGGTCGTACATATCGGTCGTGGCGATCAAACGGTCGTACCACCCTGTGCGGTGATGAACCGGGAGATCGATCTTCGAAAAGTTGCCGATAAACCCGAATCGATCCTTGTGGTGGTTGCGCAGCCAGTCGTGGAAGCTCTCACGAAGCCCCCCGACCGCCTCAAGCGGCAACTCGCTCCACGGCAGAAACCAGAGCCACTTCTCCCGGTTCGCCACCCGGGTTATGGCGTCGTAATCGTCGATCGTCGTCGGACCCTGTGCCTCGTCCAGCCACTTCTGCGTGTCTGGAGCGATCAACCCAAGCAGCCACTGAAGCGCACGACCCGGCCGGAACACCCCGCCCATCTCCCAGTCGGTCGTCTTCGGCCCCATCCCGCCGGCGAACATCGTCACCAGGTGTGGCGGCATGAGCGGCGCCAGCATCCACTGCGTCCACGACGGATACGAGTAGCCAAAAGTCCCGACCTTGCCGTTGGACCAGGGCTGCGCCGCCGCCCATTCGATGGTGTCGTAGCCGTCCTCGGCGTCGTCGAACTGCGACCCGTACATCGGCCGATACAGCCCGTCCGACTCCCACCGTCCGCGCTTGTCCTGCACCACAACGGCATACCCGTTTGACGCCAGCCCCCGGTAGCGCTCAGCGTCCCGCTCCCGCGACTTGTCGTAGGGCGTCCGGCAGACGAGCGTCGGGAAGCCGCCACTTCCATTGGTCGCGCCCATTGCGCCTATCGGGACCACCTTCTCTGGGAGATACACATCGGCACGTAATAGAGTGCCGTCCCGCATCGGGGTCACTACGTTGTGTTCGACGGTGATATCGGTCTTGACCAGCGGCAAAGGGCGGCCTTTCTTCGGGCCTTGGCGATGAGAGAGGATGCACTAAAGGGCACCGTAGGATATCGTGCCCCCGCGGCAGGCCAGAGAGAGCGGCACGACCGATTCCGACGAATCCACATTTCAATGGATTCCCGTCCAACTGTCCATATGAAAGGCAGGCATCGCCTGTGACTGAGCGCAAGACCCGGGTCTCCATCGACGGCGAAGACTGGCTGATCAACGGTCAGATTACTTACAAGGGCCGGGAATATCGGGGATGGCGCATCGAAGGCCTGCTAATGAACAGCCGGATGGCGAGCGGGATTTTCGACGACGAGAACCCGCTTACCCGTGACCTGTGGAAGTACCCGGACACCGGCGTCTGGGACGCAGACCGCAACACTAGCGAGCTGATCGCCATGCTGCCGGAATACGCGGCCCACGGCATCAACGCCCTGCCCTTCAACCTCCAGAACAGCTCGCCGCTCGGCTACTACCGCCGTGAGCCGGAGCACCTGAAGGAGCTGCGGGAGCGCATCCACGCCGACCACCCGGGCGCGTCTGACGACGACATCTGGGCGGGACTGCTTCTGGAGATCGAGTCGCAACCCTGGGTCTCAGGAGCGTTCAACGCCGACGGGTCGCTGAAGCCCGCCTTTATGGACCGGGCGGCAAGGTTGATCGACGCGGCGGACGAGAACGGGATGGTCGTGATCCTCGGGCTGTTCTACCAGGGACAGGACGAGCGGCTGACCGACACGATAGCAGTGAAAGCCGCCGTGACGAACGCATGCGCATGGGTGCTGGAGAAGGGCTACACAAACGTCCTGATCGAGATCAATAACGAGGTGAATGTCCCGACCTACGAGCACCCGATTCTCCATGAGGATCGAATCCACGAGTTGATCGATCTGGCGAAGGGTGTGACGCGGGACGGCGACCGACTGTTGGTAAGCACGAGCTGGACACGACGCAGTACGGCGTCTGCTGAGGCCGTGGAGTCTTCGGACTACATCCTGCTTCACGGCAACGGGCTGGTCGATCCGAACGATGTGTCGAAGGTCGTGGACAACACGCGGGCCGTCTCCACGTACACGCCGATGCCGATCCTGTTCAACGAGGACGATCACTATCACTTCGATCAGCCGCTAAACAACCTGACAGCAGCGATCTCACGGCACGCCGGATGGGGATACTTTGACCCGGCAGAAGGCGCAGGCGGCACGCCCTTCTATGGCGACTACGAAAACGGTTACCAGTGCCCGCCAGTCAACTGGGGCATCAACACCCCACGCAAGAAAGCGTTCTACGACTTCCTCAAGGAAGTGACCGGGGTTTAGAACGGCACTGTAGCGGCGGCGCTTGCCCCTCAGTCGGGCGGGCCTACCGCATCATCTGTCCGCTGAACAGTGGGTGCGTCGGCCCGAATGCGTCTATCGAGGTTCCGGTGACGGCTGAACTGTCGTCCGAGGCCAGGTAGAGCACGACGTTCGCCATCTCGTCGGGCGTCATAAGCTGGCGGTCCAGCGATGCGCCGATCACACGCAGCATCTCGGTCTCGACTCCGCCCGGGCAGACGCAGTTCACACGGACGCCGTGAGAAAAGTTCTCGGCGGCGAGCGTCTCGGTCAGGTTGATGAGACCGGCCTTGGCGGCGCGGTACGGCCCCCTGCCCTTCGAGCCGTGACGCCCGCCGATGCTCGATATGTTGACGATAGAACCGGACCCCTGCTCGATCATCTTCGGCAGCACAGCACGGGCGCACAGGAACGGTCCCGTCAGATTGACGTCCACCACCCGACGCCACGCGTCCGGGTCCATGTCCACTACGTCGATATTCGGCAGATTCGTGGCGGCGTTGTTGACCAGGATGTCGATCCGGCCCCACTGCGATATCGCCTCATCCACCATCTGCTGAACATTCGACTCGTCCGACACATCGCAAACAACGCCAATCGCTTCGCCACCGGCAAGCACAATCTCGTGAGCCACATCAGCGATCTCGCCCGCAGTCCGGGCCGTCACAACAACCCGAGCACCCTCACGAGCAAACCCCTGAGCGATAGCCTTGCCGATCCCGCGCCCACCACCGGTAACGATCGCGACACGTTTTGTGAATCTGTTTTCAGCCATGCCCCCCTACCCGCTGACCCGCGCCCATTTGCGCAAACTCACGAACTCGCGCGGCGGGTCCTGGTGTCGGCCCACCTCCACGTAGCTCACCTCGGCGGCGTAAATGTTGCCCCTCGAATCCACCGCCACCGAATGCAGCCAGTTGAACTGGTCTGGGCGCTCGCCCGGCAGGTCCGCTCCGATCTTCTGAATCACATTCCCGTCGCGGTCGTAAATGCCAATCTTGTGCCCGAGGTTCGCCACACCGAACTGGACCGGCGGCGGGCCCTGCTCGGCGATATATACGTTGGTGTCATCGCCCTTGCCACTAAACGCCGCCACCGCCTTGTGGACGTGCCATCCCTTCACATACTCGCCGTCCGTAGTGAACACCTGCACCCGATGATTCTCCCGGTCGCAAACGATCACCTGTCCCTCCCCGAACATCGCGACGTTGTGCGGCAGCGAGAACTGGCCGGGGGCGGTCCCGGACTGTCCCCACGACAGCAAGTGATTTCCGTCCTTGTCGAACCGGTGCACCCGGGAGTTGCCGTAGCCGTCCGAGACGAAGATGTCACCGTTTGAAGGATCGACCGCCACGGAGGTAGGCCGGTTAAACATCTCGCCCGACTCGCGCGGCTTCGGCACACCGGTGCCGATCGTCATCAGGGTGTTGCCCTTCTTGTCGGTCTTGGACATGCGGTTACCGGAGTCGTCCGTCAGCCACAGATTGTCCTCGTGATCGACTGTGATGGCGTGAGCGCGGGTGAAGCGGGTGCCGAGCCAACGGGGCACCATATTTCCGTACGGATCCTCCATAAGGGTGACGCCCTCGTACGGAGTCTCATTGCCCCAGCTATCGACTATGTTGCCGTCGGAATCGAACACCAGAACCGGCATGTTGCCTCGGTTGAAGACGTAGACACGGTCGTCGGAATCGACTGCGACCGAGGTCGCCTCCTTCATCCAGATGCCGTGCGGGATCTTCGCCCAGCCCTCGACTGGCTCGTAGACGGTGGCAGACGTTGCGGGTGCGGGCATGGGCCGGTGGTCCTTCGCTGACGGGGGTTGTGTTTGGGCGGAGGCCGCATGGTACCCCTCGATTGGGGTGGGAGAGCCCGAAAATGAGAGATGACGCCAATATCCTCGTCGCGTCGCTATGGCGGATCCTCAAATAAGGGTCATGTGCGACGGAGAGTGGACCTCACGCCACCCTCGCTCGTCCACGCGCCGCCAGCAGTCGGTCTCGGGCGCTTACATACACGATGCTGACCACAAAGAACCCGGAGGCCACAAGCACTACCGAAGCGCCGGATGACACGTCTATGAACCAGCTCACGTAGATGCCGATCGCGCCCGCAGATGCGCCGATCAGCGGCGAGAAAATCATCATCTTCGTAAAGCTGCCAGTGAACTGGCGCGCCACTATCGGAGGAACGACCAGCGCGGCGGCGATCATGGTCACCCCAAGCACCTGCATCGATACAACAACCGTCCCCGCAAGCACCAGCGCAAACGCCGTATCGACCCAGCGGACAGGCACCCCGTAGGACGCCGCAACCTCGGTATCGAACGTGGCAAACAGCAAGTACTTGTAGCCAACGATCACCGCAATCAAGACAGCGCCCGTCACCAGGGCGATAGCAACAAGATCGGATCCGGTGACCCCGAGGATGTTGCCAAAGAGCGCCGCCTCGAAGCTGCGGGTGAAGGTTTGTGTCCGGCTGATCAGGGCGATTCCAAGGGCGAACGATGCAGTCGTGATGATGCCTATGGCGGCGTCTGACGAGATGCTGCGACGGCGGG
>CAUZKS010000130.1:0-6123 GCA_963580625.1 Dehalococcoidia bacterium
ACGTCAACGTGCACTCCGCTTTGGTGAGCAGCGGGACTATACATGTCGGCGACGCGGTTACCGCCACGGTGAATGAAGAACGCCGCGAGCGTATCCGTCGCAATCACACGGCGACGCACCTCGTCCATTCCGCTCTCAGGCAGGTGCTCGGTTCACACGTACGACAGACCGGATCGCTGGTCGCGCCGGACCGTCTGCGTTTCGACTTCACACATGTCGCATCGATGACTCCTGAGGAGATTCGCCAGGTCCAGGACATCGTGAACGACAAAATTCGCGAGAACCTTGACGTGAATGTTGAGTACACGTCGTACAGGGAGGCGATCGACCGCGGTGCGTTGGCGTTCTTCGGCGACAAGTACGAGGCTGACGTGCGAACCATCCAGATCGACGGGCCGTGGAGCTACGAGCTGTGCGGGGGCACGCACATGGCGCACACGGGCGGCATCGGGGCGTTCTTTATCACGTCCGAGGCCGGTATCGGATCCGGCACGCGGAGGCTTGAGGCCCTGACCGGAAAGGGCGCCGAGGACCACCTGTGGGAGCGGTTCAGCATGCTGGCCGATATCTCCGACAAACTCCGAACACCGGTGCCGGAGCTGAACACCCGCATCGTGTCACAGTTGGACGAGTTGGACGAAGCACGTCGAAACGTGGCGCGGCTTGAGCGCGAGGCATTGCTTGGCGGTGGCGGTTCCGGACCAAGCGCGGCTGAACAGGCGAAGTTGATTAACGGCATAAAAGTGGTCGTAGATCGCAAAGATGGTGTGAATGCAAAAGGGTTGCGGGAACTCGGCGATTATCTGAGAAATCAGATTGGCAGCGGGATAGTTGTTGTTGGCAGTGTGTTCGAAGGCAAGGCGATCGTGATCACCATGGTCACAAAAGACCTTGTTGAAGAGGGTGTCGACGCCGGTGAGTTTGTCAACGCAATTGGACAGCTAATGAATGGACGTGGTGGTGGACGGGCTGACGTGGCTCAAGCCGGTGGAAGCGATGGCTCTTTATTGACCAATGCTTTAGATGCTGCACCGGACGTCATCGGCACTCTGCTTACGGCGAATCAGGGCTAACCCCATGCGTGCACTGGCGCTGGACGTAGGCGATGCGAGGATCGGGCTGGCGATATCCGACCCTAACGGTGTTGTCTGCCTTCCCATTGAGGCTCTTCTCCGGAGTGAAGAGTCGGACGATCTCGCGGCGGTGGTCGATCTGGCAAAGCGCGAGGGCGCTGAGACGATCGTCGTAGGATTGCCGCTCTCGCTGGACGGCACTCACGGGCCGGCGGCACGTAAGATGCGTCGGTTTACTTCAGCGCTACGAAAATCAACCGACATACCTGTTGAAAGCTACGACGAAAGATTCACCACTGCGGAAGCAGAGAACCGGCTTCGAGCGGCCGGTTACGAGCCGAGTCGTGATAGGGCGCGGCTGGACTCGATGGCAGCGGTGATCATCCTGGAAAGTTTTCTGGCGGCCAGGGCAAATCGAACCAATCGGAGTACTAGATGACGAAACGCCTCGGAATTTTCGGGTACCCGCTGCACCACTCCCTATCACCGCTGTTCCAGCAGGCTGCATTGGACGCGCTCGGGATCGATGCCAAATTCGAGGGATGGCCTACGAAGCCGGAGGATTTCGCACAGGCGGTTGAAGGTCTGCGTGCCGACGACTGCCTCGGCTGCTGCATTACACAGCCGCACAAAGAGGTGGCGCTTGACCTGGTAGACGAGTTGGACCCAGCGGCGGAAACGATCGGTGCAATAAATACCATCGTAAATACAGACGGACGACTGAAGGGCTACAACACGGACGCGCCGGGATTCATCCGGGGACTGCGGGAGTCGGTCGGGTTTGAACCGGAGGGCAGGTCGGCGCTGATCCTTGGCGCTGGCGGTGCCGCACGTGGGATTGTGTACGCGCTTCGAGAAGCCGGCGTGAGTCGAATGGCGATCGCCAACCGGACGGAAGAGCGGGCACAGACGTTGGCACGGGACATGTCACGCGCACGGTTTCGGCCGGATGCGATTTCTTTGGACGTTGATCAACTGGCAAACTTCGCCCCGTATGCCGACCTTATCGTCAACGCAACATCGATGGGGATGCGCGGTGGATCCGCGGATGAAGAGTCGCCGTTGCCGCCCGAGTTGATATCGGGCAACGCCGTTTGCTACGACGCGGTATATGTGCCTCCCGTGACGCCATTTCTGGAGGCGTCCGAGGACGCCGGGGCGCAGGTCGCCGGTGGGCTGTCGATGCTGATCTACCAGGGCGTAGAAGGTTTCAAACTGTGGACCGGGCAGGACGCACCGGTGGACGTGATGTTTAACGCCATCCCGCCGACGATGCGAGGGGATCAGGCATAAACGTAGGAACCTCAGGAAATGGCCGAGGCGACGTGTCGGGAAATTCGACCCACCGAGGGAGGAAGCGCGTCCCGACGACTGAGTGACTGTGTTCTGAGGCTCTCGAAGGGCTGAAATGCGTGCTTTGACCCGGCCTGGGATTGTGATCCGACACCGTTCCCCTCACCCATCACCCTCTCCGATGGAGAGAGGGCGGAGGCTATTTACATATTTCAAGATTGCTTGCTTGAATCGCCTCAAGTTCGTATAGGCTGCTGTTGATTCGTTGGTCTTGTCGTCCACAGCAACCCGTTGCAACGAAATACGTATGACGCTCCCCCTTTCCGACTACACCGTTCTCGACCTCTCGGGATCTATTGCAACCGCATCCTGTGCGAGGGTGTTCGCTGACTTTGGCGCACGGGTCATTAACGTTGAGAACCCGACCACAGGACATCCGACCAGAAGGTTGGCGCCGTTTGACCCGGCGCTGAATGCCCCGGACCACAGCGGCATCCATGCGCTGCTCAGCCCTAATAAAGAGTCGTTGGCGCTCGACATAAACGATCAGGCCAATCGTGAAGAACTGTTTGAGTGGGTCAAGACGGCTGACGTCGTGCTTGAGTCAGAAAAACCGGGGACACTGGACGAACTGGGTATCGGGTTCGAGGCGCTCAAGGCCGTCGCCCCGAACCTGATACTGACCTCCCTCACGTGGTGGGGGCAGAGCGGTCCGATGGCGGACAAACCGGGGAACGACCAAAGCGTTCTCTCGATGATTACTCAGGTGATCAACTTCGGTCCCACCGAAGGCCCGCCGCTCCTTATGAGTGGATATCCGGTCCAGATACTGGGTGGGATGAATGGATTTTCGGCGACGGCGGGCCATCTTGTTTCCAGCGTACTGGGACAGCGAACGGAAGCAACACATATCGATCTGTCGCTCTTCGAAACGGCGATGGCGCTCAAAGAACCTACAGGCGCTTCGATAGCTGCGAACCCGCCCGGATCTCTCACTGACCGACCTAACCGGCTCGGGATAAACCGTTTTTACCCGACGTACCCGGCGTCGATATACGAGACAAGTGAAGGCTGGCTCGGCGTGACTGCGCTGACACCGACGCAGTGGCACACCATTTGCAAGTTGGTCGATGTGGAGGAGCTTTCGGCGATTCCAGAGTTCGACATTGCAGCGAACCGCATCATGGGCGCTGAACAGATCGACGCCGCACTCGTACCGGCGCTGAAAAAGAAATCCGCCGAGTACTGGTTTACCGAGGGCCAGAGACTTCGCGTTCCGCTGGCACTCGTTCCGACGATGGCAGACCTGTTTAGCAGCGCTCAGTTGCGTGCCGTAGGCGCGTTCCGTGAAGTCACCCTTCCCGGTGGACGGAAACTGGAAGTCCCCGGCCAACCGTTCCGGTTACATGCCACCCCGGCTCGCATGGACGGCCAAGTCGTGAAGCTTGGCGAGCATCATCCGATAGGGACGCCGCAGTCTCATCCCACAAAAAGCAAGGGAGTTTCCGTGCGTTCGGCAAAACCGAGCCCCGTGCAGGAGCCGTCACTCCGGCCCGATATTCTTCGCGGCCTGAGAGTGATCGACCTCTCTATGGGCTGGGCCGGTCCGCTCTGCGCACGCAGCCTGGGAGACGTAGGGGCCGAGGTTATCAAAGTTGAGTCGCGGCAGTATTTCGACTGGTGGCGTGACTGGGATGTGTCACCGGAGCGTGTCGCCCAACGTCTGTATGAGAAGGCCCCGAACTTCAACATCATGAACCGCAACAAACGGGGCATCACGCTGAACCTTGTTGATCCCCGTGGCAAGGAACTACTGAAGCAGCTGGTAGCGGTGTCAGATGTCGTGATCCAGAACTACTCCGCCGGGGTGCTGCCAAAACTCGAACTGGACGAACCGGTGCTACGGAAGGCGAACCCCCAGCTTGTGATGCTGTCCATGCCGCCGTTTGGCGCAGGTGGCCCCTGGCATTTTTACCGGGCGTACGGCTCGACGGTGGAACAGGCGTCCGGGCTGCCCCACCTACAGGGCCGACCGCAGGATCCGCCCTCTATGACACACGTCGCCTTTGGGGACCCTGTGGCGGGCCTTCATGGGTTGGCCGGGGTACTCATCGCCATCCTGCACGCTCAACGGACAGGGTTAGGGCAGCACCTGGACATATCTCACGTTGAGGCCAGTACGTCTCTCGGTCTGCACGGTGTTGCCTCACAGGTGATGCTTGGTGAACCACCTGCACGCTACGGCTCTCGTGATCCGCAAACCGCTCCACGGGGCGTGTACCCATGCCGGGGTGACGAGATGTGGATCACGATCACGATAGATAGCGACGACACATGGGCGCGGTTTGCCGAACTAACAGGAGACAGAGATCTGCTGAACGAGGGGTTTGCGACGTTGGCCGCCCGATGGTCGGAGCACAATCTGATCGACGATATGATCGCCGCTTGGACCCGGACGCGAGATCGCGACGATTTATCTGAGCAACTTCAGGGTCTGGGAATTATGGCGGCCCCTGTACTCAATTCGACCGAACTTCTAGCGCACCCTCAGTTCGAGAAACGAGGGTACTGGCAGTGGTTGGAGCGTGAGTACGCTGGGATGACTCCACATCCCATCACGCCTTACCGGACCGGCCCTGACCCGTTCAAGATCGACACCCCGGCGCCGACCCTTGGCGAACACTCCCGAGAGATCTTGTCCGGCCTGCTGGACATGAGCGACGAGCAGCTGGATCACTTGGAAGCGGAACGGATCATCGGCGAGGAACCGGACCGGACGTTTTAGTTAGCGGTGGACTGTCTGGCGGTTGCAAGTCGCCCCCTCTCACGGTGATAGAGGCCAGTAAACATAAAGGGTGGTGGGGTTGAAGGTCGCTGCGGGTTTCGTCAGGACTTATCACCCCCTGTCCCTGTCCTACATCAGGACGGGGCCTCACCAGGTATCGATGTACGCCTTTTTCTTGCCTTTTCGCGGTTCTGCCGGCGGCTGGGCTGCCAGCCCGGCGACGATCCAGCGGCGGGACTCTGCTGGGTCTATCACGTCGTCGATGCCGAAGAAGGTTCCGGCGTAGATAGCCTTCGCCTTTTCGTAACGGTCGGCGACCATGTCGTCATAAAACTTGATGCGTTCTTCCGGGTTTTCGATATCGGCAAGCTCCTGCCGATACCCTAGTTTGACCATGCCTTCGATGTTCATTCCAGCGAACTCGGCCGTTGGCCATGCCGCCATGAAGGTCGGGAACATGGAACTGCCGCCGCACATCGCCTGAACGCCAAGGCCGTAAGCCTTGCGCAGGATCAGCCCGAACATCGGTACCGTCATGTTGGCCCCGGTGTTGAATAGCCGTGCGGCGTGTCGCACAAGTGCCGTGCGTTCGACCTCAGGGCCGACCATGATGCCCGGGCAATCCATCATGCTGAGCACCGGCAGATCGAAGGCGTCGCATAGCTGGAGGAAGCGGGCGCCTTTGTCAGCTGCGTCGCTGTCGACTGCTCCGCCAAGGTGGTGCGGGTTGCTGGCAATCAAACCCATAGGCTTGCCTTCTATTCGGATGAACGCAGTGATGATCCCGATGCCGAACTCGCGCCTGATCTCCAGCATAGAGTCTTTGTCGGCGATGATCTCGATGGCCTCACGCATGTCATACGACATCACGCGATCTTCGGGAACGACGTGTCTCAAACGGCGCTGGTCGTTGGCTTCCCAGTCGTCGGTCGCGCCCTGGAAATAGGACACGTACTTCTTGGCGGTGGCGAC
>CAUZKS010000131.1:0-6065 GCA_963580625.1 Dehalococcoidia bacterium
AAGACGTCCGTATGTGTTGACGCCATCATCAACCAGAAAAACACCGGCGTTATCTGCATATACGTCGGCATCGGCCAGAAGGTCGGTAAGGTTGCGCAGGTCGCACAGACTCTGCGTGACCATGGCGCGATTGACCACACGATCGTGGTCGCCGCCAACGCTTCCGACGCAGCCCCGCTGCAGTACCTGGCTCCTTATGCCGGCGCTGCGATGGCCGAGTACTTCATGGACCAGGGCAAAGATGTTCTGATTGTTTACGACGACCTCACCAAGCACGCATGGGCCTACCGCCAGATGTCGCTGCTGCTTCGCCGGCCTCCGGGGCGTGAGGCGTACCCGGGTGACGTCTTCTACCTCCACTCCCGACTTCTTGAGCGAGCCGCCCGGCTCGACGACGAGCACGGCGGAGGTTCCATCACAGGTCTGCCGATTATCGAGACGCAGGCGGGTGACGTGTCGGCATACGTGCCGACCAACGTGATTTCGATTACGGACGGTCAGATTTATCTTGAGTCGGAGCTGTTTAACGCAGGTATTCGGCCTGCGCTAAACGCCGGTCTCTCGGTCAGCCGTGTTGGCAGTGCTGCCCAGACCAAGGCGATGCGTGACGTTGCCGGTCGGCTGAAGCTGGACATGGCTCAGTTCCGTGAACTTGCGGCGTTCGCCCAGTTCGGAACCGACGATCTTGACGCAGCGACCCGCAATCAGCTTGAGCGTGGTCAGCGTATGACTGAGGTCCTGAAGCAGAACGAGACGGCGCCGCTCACGATGGAGCAGCAGGTTTCGATCTTCTTCCTCGGGACGAACGGGGACCTGGACGACGTGCCGATCTCCAAGATCCTCGAGTTCGAGGTCGGATGGCACGAGTACACGGCCGCCAACCTCCCGGAGGTCCTCGCTGGGATTTCCGAGACGGGTGAACTGAGCGACGATGCGCGCACGAAGCTTTCCGAAGCGGCGGCCGCGTTCAAGCAGACAATCAATCTGGAAGACTAGGAGCGGTTCGGGCGGACGTAACTTCGCCCGAGAGCACCACCATTCATGCCAAGCACCCAAGTATTAAGACGCAGGATTCGGAGTGTCGCCAACACGGCGAAGATCACCCGCGCCATGCAGATGATCGCCGCTTCCAAAATGCGGCGCGCACAGGAGATGGTGGTGGCCGGACGGCCCTACTCTGAGCACATGAACTCGGTGCTGTCTCACCTCGCCGCACTTGAACGCGGTTCTGAGGACACATCTGTTCCGTTGCTTGATGCAAGAGAAGTGAAGACCACGGGAATTGTGTTGATCACACCTGATCGCGGGCTAGCTGGCGGACTTGTCACAAATCTGACACGTGCCGTGGAGCGAACGATCATGGAGAGCGAAACTCCGGTGACCCTGGTGGCGATCGGCAAAAAAGGCCGGAACTTCTCGGTCCGCACGGGTAATGAATTGAAAGCGGTGTTTGACGGCATCGGGGATAACCCGACGGTCGAAGACACTCGTCCTATCTCCAACCTGGTTATCGCAGAGTTTGAATCGGCCGGCGTGGACAGGGTGTTGCTGGCTTACTCTCGCTTCGTTAACACGGCCGTGCAGGCCCCGACCATCGACACGTTAATTCCGGTCGAGCCCGCAGAGCTGGCCGGCAATGCCGCAATCGGCTACATCTACGAGCCGGGACCGGTGGAAGTTCTTGAAAAACTGCTCCCCCGTTATATCGAGATGGAGGTTTATCACGCCGTCCTCGAAGCTATAGCGAGTGAGCACTCGGCCCGCATGGTGGCGATGAAGAACGCCACGGATGCGGCCAACGATCTGATTGATGACCTGAGGTTGCAGTTGAACAAAGCCCGTCAGGAAGCGATTACCTCCGAGATGCTGGACATCGTCGGCGGTGTGGAGGCGATGGCTTAGCGCTGTCCTGACTTCAGGAAACATACGTGAAATTCACGGGACGGATATCGGGATTGACCCGGTGCCCGAGCCCGGCATTTGGCCCAAAGAGCGGATTACAGGAGCCCCAAAATGGCTAACGGCAAGGTTGTACAGGTCATCGGAACTGTTGTGGACGTGGAGTTTGCATCGGAAGACCTTCCGGAGATCTACAACGGCCTGGAACTGGAACTGTCCGGCGAGACGCTCTACCTCGAGGTTGAGCAGCACGTCGGCAACAACTGGGTGCGCTGCCTGGCTCTCGGCCCGACCGAGGGCCTGAAGCGCGGCGCCGAGGTTACGGACTCGGGCAGGGCTATCGCAGTCCCCGTGGGCCCGGCAACCCTCGGACGGTTGTTTAATGTGACCGGAAAGGCGCTCGACAACCTTGGCGATGTCGACGCCGCCGACTACTGGCCGATTCACCGCGCTGCACCGTCTTTCGACCGACAGACCGGTACCACCGAGATTCTGGAGACCGGGATCAAGGTATTTGACCTGATCACCCCGTTCCAGAGGGGCGGCAAGGTTGGCGCATACGGCGGGGCCGGCGTCGGCAAGACCGTCATCATCACGGAGCTCATCCGAAACATCGCGCAGGAGCACTCCGGTGTGTCCGTGTTCGCAGGTGTTGGGGAACGATCCCGTGAGGGCAACGACCTGTGGCATGAGATGCAAGAATACGGTGTGATGGACAGCACCGTGCTCGTGTTTGGCCAGATGAACGAGCCTCCCGGAACCCGGGCAAGGATCGCCCTGACGGGTCTCACGATGGCGGAGTACTTCCGCGATGTTGAGAAGCAGGACGTGCTGCTGTTCGTAGACAACGTGTACCGCTACATCCTGGCCGGCATGGAAGTGTCCGGACTCCTGGGTCGTATGCCGTCTGCTGTTGGTTACCAGCCCACGCTGTCCACCGAGATCGGCGACCTTGAAGAGCGAATTACGACCACGGTCGATGGTTCGATCACGTCGTTCCAGGCGGTATATGTGCCGGCTGACGACTACACGGACCCGGGCATCGTGACCACGTTTGGCCACCTGGACGCCAACATTTCACTTGAGCGATCGATGACGGAGCAGGGTCTCTACCCGGCTGTTGACCCGCTCGCTTCAAACTCCCGAATTATGCAGCCGGGTATCGTCGGCGAAGAGCACTACGGCGTTGCACGTGAAGTGCAGCAGGTGCTTCAGCGCTACCGTGACCTGCAGGACGTTATCGCCATTCTCGGTGTCGAAGAACTTTCCGACGAGGACCGTGTGGCCGTAGGTCGCGCACGCCGTGTCCAGCAGTTCCTGACGCAGCCGTTCTTCGTTGGTGAAGTGTTCACGGGTATCCCGGGACGCTACGTGCCGCTGGCAGACACCGTTCGCGGGTTCCGTGAGGTCTTGGACGGCAAGCACGATGATCTGCCGGAGCAGGCTTTCCGGATGGTCGGCGGGATTGACGAGGCCCGCGAGAAGGGCGAGAAGATGCTCGCCGAATCCAACGACTAATACCGATCCTGTTCAGGCCCCCTTGTGGGGGTGGAGCCTCCAGTAAATGGCCACGTTCAAACTAACAATCGTCACCGCCGAGAGGGAAGTGTTTTCGGAAGACGTTGATTCCCTGCAAGCGCCGGGTATCGACGGCCAGCTTGGCATCCTTCCGAATCACGCGCCGCTGATGACTCAGCTCCAGCCCGGCGAGATGACGGTGCGCTCCGGTAATGATGAGAATGTTCTCGTCGTTACGGGCGGCTTTCTGGAAGTGCTGAACAATAACGTGACGATCCTCGCCGATACGGCCGAGTTGGATGTAGCCATCGACCTTGAACGTGCCGAAGAGGCGATGAGGCGTGCGTCTGAACGTGTGGAGAACAGGCAATCAGAAGTCGATCTCTCCCGCGCCTTGCAGGCATTCCGGCGTGCTCAGATCAGGGTCAGCCTGGCTCGACGTCGTGGACGCCGCAGTTCCACCGCAACGCCGCCGGTTCCGACGCAGAGGACTTAGGTCTTCAGGGCTGGATAGCTTTTATGACGGGGCCGGGATTATTCCGGCCCCGTTTTGCGTTCGGGTGCGTGTGGTGTTGGGACTGGCTTGGGTTTTTGGCGTAGGTGGGATTCTGGAAAGCGTTCTTTGCTGAACAGTGACGCATCCGAAAGACGCGCTCGCGATTTATCCTTCTTCGGAAGCACTTCCTCATTCCTTCGTCATTTACGCGTAAGTGGGAAGTTGTAGGTGTGAAATGATCCGGTACGCGTGTGTTGGGCGGGCGCTGTAACTGGATTCCCGACTGATCGGGAATGACGGTCGATCGTGGACGCGGCGTCTCCTGGGCCCTATGACTTCAGGAAATAGGTCATAGACTGGAGAGCCAGGACGGGGTCCACTCCTCTGACCTTCACGTCCAGTGGGACCTGTGGGGCTACTGGGGCGTAGTTCAGGATCGCCTTGATACCTGACTCGACGAGGGCGTCGAACACACTCTGGGCATTCGCTGCCGGGACGGCTACGATGCCGATATGGATGTCAAGTTCGGCAACCGTTTCCTTGATCTGTTCTAGTGGTCTCACGTCGATGCCCCCGACGGACGCCCCAACTACGGATGGATCCGAGTCAAACGCGGCCACCACATGGAATCCTTCCGGCTTAAATCCGGGGTAGGCGATGATCGCACGGCCGAGTCTTCCGACCCCGACCAGCCCTGCATTCCATTGGCGGTTGAGCCCGAGGATGGAGCGGAGCTCCTGAGAGAGTCGTTTGACGTTGTACCCACGGCCCTGTTTGCCGAATCTTCCGAAGTAGCTCAGGTCCTTTCGGATCTGGGCGGGCGTCATCTGGAGCTGGGTGCCAAGCTGTTCTGAAGAGACCATCTCGGCACCCGTGGCGTCAAACTGGGCCAGCACACGGACGTACAGGGGTAGTCGTTGGACGACGACCTCAGGCGCGTCCGTGCTGGGCCGAATTTCGTCATCTGAAAGATCTATCGTGTAGCCGTTGGCCATGCGCCGCGCCCTTCGGTACGGTGTTCCCTGAAGTCTACTGGCGCTGTCTCAAACGTGAGGAGCGCTGATCATCACTCATCCGCCTACGTGCGTTTTATCACAATCGCCCACAAGCGATCAACTTTTTGTGGCGACGTCAGATCGAACATACCCGAGAATGAAGGGCGGTTAAAGCTAAAGTGGGTACATGAAAGTAGCAGTGTGCAGGCTAACGCTCCGTTTACACGACAATCGATCCTTGAAGGGCAAACGACGGGTGGTCCGGTCGCTGATAGATCGGCTCCGGCACAAGTTCGACGCCAGCGTGGCTGAAGTGGGGGACCAGGATCGTCTCAAATCGGCATTGATCGGTATCGCCTTAGTAAGCGAGGGCGCACGTCACGCTTCGGAGATGATGGATAGCATGATCGATTACGCGGAGTCGCAAACGTTTGAGGCCGACATCATCGATATCGAACGTGATGTGATAGATCTGGATTGAGGCGGTCAGTCTCTGGACCGGGAGCACCCGTAAATCAGGGATACGAAAAGAGACCCCAGTTCGTATGAACTGGGGTCTCTTTTTTTAAGGAGTGAGCGAACGACTCCGGTTATGCGGCCTGCGTTCTCGTTCTCGATGGCGTTGCCGGGACGGGCTTCTCTTCCGCCATGGAGCGAATCAGGAATCCGCACTGCAGGCATTCCATGTATCGCCCGTACTGGTCATCGTCCAATGCAATGTCCCCGTGGCAACGGGGGCAGGCCTTCAAGTAAAGAGTCATCTTCTAGGTTCCTATTTCGTCGGGAATTGGCACATCCGCTCCCGAATTCGTTATAAAAATCGATATTGTTGTAATTGCTAACCGTTAGTGACTAACGTCACAATGTCAACAGTGCGGAAGTCTACTACGCTATCTGAACCTTTGCACGCGGTATCGAGTCGATTTCGTTAAATTTTGGTGAAATCATCAGATCGGGATGTTGGGAAACTGCGGCCGGCAGAACGATCAATCACAACATTGACATGCATCGTATCAACTCTTACGATACAGGGCGTGTTATTTACAGACTAGGAACTTTGTCGCGGGACACCGGAAATGGTTGATTTGATGGATACGGGAATTGGTCGCTGACAGGGGAAACGCAACGACAGGCGCCGATGGTGTCGAGTTCAGTGG
>CAUZKS010000132.1:0-6031 GCA_963580625.1 Dehalococcoidia bacterium
ATTCTTGGCGATACGGGCCGCCGGCGACGCGGCTCCCGGCTCGGTGTTGTCGTCCGATGCGTTTTTCCCCTTCCCAGACACGCTGGAACTTGCGGCGGAGGCCGGGGTGATGGCGGCGATCTCGCCTGGGGGCTCGATCCGAGACGATGAAGTGATCGCAGCTGCGGACAGGCTAGGCATGGCGGTCATCATGACCGGCAACCGGCATTTTCTTCACTAGGGGCATGGATAAGTCGCTATGGCCGCCAGCGTAGACATAGTCATCCCGGTCCTCAATGAAGAGGTCGCCCTGCCTCGCTGCGTCAAAATGCTGTCGGCGTTCATCGAGGAACATCTCGGCCGCGACTGGAAGATCACGGTGGCCGACAACGGATCGACCGATCGGACACAGGAAGTTGCCGGCGAACTCGCCGAGCAGGGATACCCCATCCGTATCACGCGACTTGAGCAGCGCGGCAGAGGTCGGGCACTGAAAAAGGCATGGCTGGAGAGCGATGCTGACATCAGGTTCTACATGGACGTGGACCTATCAACCCGGCTTGATGCGCTGATGCCACTGGTGGAGGCCCTGGAATCAGGCGAGTACCAAGTGGCCACCGGATCCCGATTGATGAAAGGGTCTGAAGTTGTAGGCCGGAAGCTCCAGCGCGAGATCACGTCACGGGTATACAACCTGATGCACCGGGTGATGTTTTTCTCGCCATTTACAGACGCGCAGTGCGGATTCAAGGGGATCACACGTGAGGCGGCCGAGGCATGTATCCCACTGGTCAAGAACAACAACTGGTTCTTCGATACGGAGTTGCTGATCATCGCCGCCAAGTCCGGGTACAAGATCAAATCTCACCCCGTCCACTGGGCGGATGACCCGGATACCCGGGTGAATGTAACCGCAACTGTGACGGAAGACGTGAAGGGGTTGCTGCGACTTCGCTTCGGCGGCGTGCCCCGGGCAAAGCGCCTATGACCGACGGACCGACCTTGACCCCTCCGTGTGGGCGTAGATAGAGTGACGAAACTTCTGGCAGGGACATATGTGTTTCCCGGGTGCACTCCCGGACATCCCGCAATCCCGATATTAGATGAGCCGTACAGGCGCCGATGACTAATCGCGAACCTGAAATATCCCGGGCCCTTGTGCTCGGCCACACGGCCGACATCGAGCTGCATCGCGCCCGGGAGATTCTCCGTAACGAATCGATCAACCCCGAGGTCGTGATGGAGTTTTCGCCCGAAATATCGGGCGTCCTCGCCGGCATAAACGATGTCAAAACACTGCTCAACAGAAACCTTCCAGAGACCGGCCGAGAGGTGTGGGCACTTGACGAAGCCAGCAGCTTCGACCCAAACGAGGTCGTGCTCAGGGTTCGCGGTCCATACGCGTCCTTCGGTTTGTATGAGACGGCAATAAACGGGATTCTTTCCTCGAGCGCCGGCTGGGCGACAGCGGCGCGGGAATGTGTTGATGCTGCCGATGGGGTGCCGATCGTCTCACTGGGCGCCCACCATGTTCATCCCAACGTCGTCGGCGTAATGGACTACTCGGCCGTGACCGGCGGGGCCAGCTCGTGTTCCTCCGTGCTCGGCGCTCGACTTGCCGGAGTCACGGCGTCTGGCACGATGGCGGCGGCGCTCGTGATCGTCATGGGCGACACACGTTCTGCCGTAGAAGCGTTTGACCGGAACATGCCGCCCGAAGTGCAACGTGTTGCAGTGGTCGGGACGATCGGCGATGAGGCGATCGAAGCGATCGAGGTTTCCCGTATGTTGCGGGACCGGCTGCGCGGCGTCCGGCTTGAGACCGCACAGTCGCGGGGTGGCGTTACGCCTGATCTTGTGCACGAACTCCGGGCGAGATTGGACCAGGCCGGTTACAACCATGTCGATATTTTTGTAAGCGGCGACCTGGATCCCGAGAAGATACAGGCGTTCACGGACGAGAGGGCGCCAGTTGCGGCGTTCGGAGTCGGGTTCCACATCGGCGCCGCGCGACCGATCAAGTTCCAGGCAAAAATAAAGGAACTCGAAGGCCGACCGGTGGCTCGCCGAGGATTCGTCCCGGGAATAACGCTGAACCCACGCCTGACCCGTGTTCTCTAGAGAGTTTCGTCTTAGGACGATTTTTCCAGGCTGATCTGGAGAACTCGTACTGTCTCCGGCGTTACCCGCGCCCATTCAGCGATTCGCAACCCGGCGACCCACACGATACCGCGCTCACATTCGATGATCGGCACGCGGTCGCGCCATGTCTGCGGGATTCCGGCATTAACGAATAGATCCTTCAATCGGGTATCTGTGTCCATACCGAGCGGTTGAAATCGATCTCCCTCGACCCGATTACGCAACGTTACCGCGCTCCCGATCGCATCGGCGTCGGCGTAGTGAAAGGACTGTGAATCGGCGGTCAGATCGTCCGGCCGTTCGACTAGCTCCACCACCAGCGCTTCACCGCTGGAGAACTCCAGTCGCCCGGGAATAGATATCTCAAGTGGTTCGATGGGCACCGGATATGGCGAATCTTCCTGACCGACCGGTGCAAACATCACCGTATGGGATCGGGTCTCGAACCGGATTCCGTGCGGGAGATCGAGAGATCGGCCGGCGCCGGATTCGGCCAGCCGGTCCATCTCGGTGATGTGGGATCGAAGTAGGTCTGTCGCTGTGCCGGCTGCCTCGATGAACGCACGTCGCAACAAAGAACGTCTGAGCGCCGGACGGGTGATCTGTAGCATTTTCCGGTCGAGCGTCACCGAGCTTGTTTCCGGGTCCGAGATGTCGAGGACGTGCTCCCACAACTCGTCTACAACGTCTTTCAGCGCTGCAAGTTCCTCTGCGGCCGTGTCAGACAGCCGGGTGATCGCATCGGCGACGCGCGGGTTGATCGCCTCTAGCTCGGGCATCACATTAAGTCGCAATCGATTTCGAGCGAAGGTCGTCGATCCGTTACTCGCATCCATCCGGGGAACGATTCCGCGATCACGGCAGTACTGCTCAGTGTCCTCACGCCGGAACCTTAAAAGCGGCCGGATGATCGTTAGCGAGCCGCCGCCCCAGCGTTTCGGTGTCTGGGAGACGAGTCTCATTCCACGAACGCCGGCGAGTCCCGATCCGCGGACGATATGCAGAAGAACCGTCTCTGCCTGGTCGTCGAGCGTGTGGCCGGTGATCGCCGCCTGGGCGCCTTCACTCTGTGCCACCCGCCCTAGGAATCCGTAGCGAAGGCGACGTGCGGCGTCTTCTACCGACATCCGATTATCCTTCGCATATGTGGCCACGTCAGCGCCGTCGCCGATGTATGTGAGTCCGCGGGCTTCGGCGGCCACACGGACATACTCTTCGTCCGCGTCCGACTCTGCGCCGCGCATCTGGTGGTTGAAGTGGCATGCGATGACTCTGGGACCGCCCTCCGCGCCGATCGCCTGCATCGCATCGAGCGCAGTCATCGAGTCAGTGCCACCAGACACAGCGACCAGGATGGACCGATCCGCGTCTACTGCAGCTTCACCCAACGCTGCATTTATGGCGTTCCTGACCGAAAGAACGTGTGCCGGCGTTTCGGGCGTGCCAGTGCTCACAGGGTTGGCGCCACCTCTTGCGAGGTGACCCAGCGTCTTGCCAAAACACGGATAATCTTGTTGCCGGTCATCTCGATGATCTGGAACCTGACCGGACCCGACCTGACTCGATCGCCGACCTTTGGCAGTCGCTGCAACTGGTCAAGCAAGAAACCGGCGATCGTCTGATAGTCGCCGTCCGGTATGCCGAGTTCCAGCCGGTCGTTGGCGTCCTCAATCGAGAGCGCTGCGTCAAGTTCATACGTGTTGGCATCAACCGTAATGAACCGGTCGTCAGGCTTGAGGCCTTCCTCGCCGGTCGCGCCGATGGCCTGTTCCAGGATCTTCGTTAGCGTGACAAGCCCGGCGATTCCACCGAATTCGTCGACCACGAGCGAGATCTTGTGTCCTGCTGCCTGCATGTCCTGGAACAGCTCGTCCTGCTTTTTGGTCTCGGGTACAAACAATGTCGTGCGCATCAGGCCGGTGACCGGTGCTCCCTCCTTGAGATCGCCGACTGCGATAGATTGCAGGACGTCTTTCACCGAAAGGATGCCGACGACATCGTCGTGATCGTCGTCGAAAACCGGGAACCTCGTGTGCGGATCTTTGGCGTAGATCTCCATGAACCCGCCGACACTTGTGCCGAGCTCGATCCACTCGATCTCGTTTCGGGGCGTCATCACGTCCCTGACCTCTGATTCGCCGAAGCGGAAGATGTTCTCCAACATCTCTCCCTGGCTTTCGTCGACCGTGCCCTCCTCCTCACCGACGTCGATCAACATGCGGAGTTCGCCTTCTGTGATGGTCGGGGTAGTCAGGGCATCTTTGCCGCCGAGCATGTGCGTCAGCACCCGCGGGACGAGCGTGAAGATCCACACGACTGGCCCCATGAAACGCATCAGTAACAGGACAGGTCGCGAGACTATGTGGGACCAGCGTTCGGCCCCAACCACGGCGACCGATTTCGGGGTGAGTTCCGCTGCAACGACCACGATTATGGTCGCCCCGAGGGTGGCGATGGCGACCACGCCCGCCGAGTTTCCCCAGAGGCTGATCACAAGCGCTGTGCCGACGGCCGTGATGATGATGTTCAGGGCGTTCCCGATGAGCAAAATCGTTCCGAAGAACTTGTTGTACTCGTTGGTGATCTGGACGATCGCCTCTGAGGACAGGTCGCCCTGTTCGGCACGGTGCCGGACCCTGAACCTGTTGACCGAGATTATTGCCGCTTCGGACGCGCTAATTAGAGCGCTGCCAATTACGGCAATCGCGATGATCAATATCGACAGAGTCATCCCGCGTGTTCTCCTCGTCAGCCATCGTCCCGGGGCATCCGGTGATGGCCTTATTACGAAGAGTTTATCTCAGCACGAATAAAGGCCCGTTCGTGGGAACGGGCCTTTAACTGCAAATCCGAGCCTCATCAGGCCTGAAAACGTGTGTGCAAGGTTAGATCTAGTCCTTGGATTCTGAAGAATCGGACGCTTCGGAAACATCAGCCTTTGCCGATGCAAGAGCCGGGTCCGGTGGCGAGATTTTCGCCGCCACGGCAGCGCGAATACCGGCGTCGATCTCGCTCCTGATAGCCACTTCCCGCTTCAGGAACGTTCGGGAAGCCTCACGTCCCTGACCCAGGCGTGTATCGCCGTAAGAGAAGAACGATCCGCTCTTCTTCAGGATCCCATGCTCAACACCAAGGTCGAGCAAAGCGCCTTCTTTGCTGATGCCCTCTTTGAAGAGGAACTCAAGCTCGGCAACACGGAATGGCGCAGCGACCTTGTTCTTAACGATGCGGGCGCGAACGCGGTTCCCGATGATCTCGGTGCCGTTCTTGATCGCCTCCATGCGGCGGAGGTCGATGCGTACGGAGGCGTAGAACTTGAGCGCACGTCCGCCCGGAGTGACCTCAGGGTTTCCGAACACCACGCCGACCTTCTCACGCAACTGGTTAATGAAGATAAGGGTCGTGCTTGTGCGTGCCACGGAGCCAGTTAACTTGCGGAGGGCCTGTGACATGAGGCGGGCCTGGAGGCCGATGTGGGTATCGCCCATCTCGCCTTCCTGCTCAGCCATCGGCACCAGCGCTGCGACAGAGTCGATCACGATCACGTCCAGGGCACCGGAACGCACCAGGTAGTCCGTGATCTCGAGCGCCTGTTCCGCAGAGTCTGGCTGTGAGACGAGTAGTGAATCGATATCCATGCCGAGCAACTTCGAGTAAGAGGGGTCCATGGCGTGCTCGGCGTCGATGTAAGCGGCGGTGCCGCCGAGTCGCTGAGCTTCTGCGATCACATGTGAAGCGAGGGTCGTCTTTCCGGCGGACTCTGCGCCGAAGATCTCAACCACCCGGCCACGGGGCAGTCCGCCTATGCCGAGCGCCATGTCCAGAGCGATTGAGCCCGTGGGTATTGCGTCAACGTCCTGACCACCCTGATCGCTCAACTTCATGATTGCGCCGCGACCGAACGCCTTGT
>CAUZKS010000133.1:0-6005 GCA_963580625.1 Dehalococcoidia bacterium
ACAACCCGCTCTATCTCAAGATAATCCAGCAACTCCAGAAGTACATCTGAGTAGCTGACGCGGTCAGAGACATCGCCAATCCAGTCGGAACGACCAAACCCAGGGTGGCTGTAGGTGACGCAACTGTACCTGTCCATGAAATACGGAACCTGCTGCCACCATGAAAGACGATTCCCACCGGCCCCGTGTGCAAACAAGATCACCGGGCCCTGCCCTTCTATTTCGTAATCAAGCGTTGCACTACCTAGATTGATCAACGGCATTTATGGTCCGGCCTCCTGCCTTACGGCTCTCCGCTAGTTTCTGTTGGCGAGATTATGGGCTTCTCAGACACTCGCCAGAGGCGGCTCCATGCCGGATTTAGCCGGTTTCCTCCACTCTACGATGGACGCAATCGTATAAATTCCCCCAGCGTGTACCCCCGTCTCGTACGATTGGAATAAACGTAAATCGCGGGTCAATTTTGTGGGCACCATCGATTCACCCCCCCTCCAATCGTAAAAACTGGGGGGTATAGCCCTCGAACAGGGTCCTTTTTAATCCCTTTTCCCGGTCGTTCCCTGACCAAAGCTACTTCAGCTTTGGGAATGTGGTGTTACCTTAAAGCTAGGTAGCTTCGGTGGACGACCGCCGAACAAGAGTCAATTTTGGAGGAACCTCATGGACGCCTATTGCATGAAGTGTCGAACAATGCGAGAGATGAACGCTGCCGAACAGGTAACCATGAAAAATGGTCGCCCGGCGACGAAGGGCAAGTGCGGCACATGCAGCACGACGCTATTCAAGATCGGCAAAGCCTCTTAAAGGGCAACCGCATCTGAATCGATAAAGGGGGCGGCAAGCGCTTGATGCGCCGGCCACCCCCTTGTCGCGTCTCCGGGATTGTCGTACTAACCGAGTCGGCCGAAGTCGGTCGCCACAAGAGCGTGAATCGCGTCCAGCACGTCTGCGGACAACGGACCCATCTCCTGAGCGCCCAGCGCCTGGTAAAGATGATCCAATTCCGCCATACCCACCAGGACACCGGACACTTTGGGGTTTGAGAGCCCGTAGCGCACAGCCAGCTGCGCCCGGGTGCCCTGACTATCTCCAAGCGCCTCCACTATCAACTTCGTCCGCACCTCGTCCGCGGGCACATCGCCGCCCGGGGCTACCGGAGATTCGCGTCCGTGCCGCACATCGGTGGCAATGACGCCCGCCGCCAGCACACGGATGTTCATTACAGCGATTCCGTGGGCGGCGCACTTATCGATAACGTTTCCGAAATCGTATGCCGACCAGCCTTCAGGTACGACGCGCCCCGAACTCGGGTTCAGGAGGTTGTAGTAGACCTGCGCAGAGTTAAAGCGCTCGCTCTCGATTACCTTGTGTAGGGCGGAACTTTCGCCGGTGCAGGTGAAACCGGCGAACTGCGTCAGACCCTGATCAACAAGCCTCTGTATCCCGTCCGCCACCCCGCCCTTGCCGATTACGTCCAGCGTAGCGACCGAGCCGGGGAACCAGCCGCGTTCCTCGGAAACACGGTTGTGTAGTTGGAAAACGTCCACGCTATCCCGCTGAAGGCGCTCAAGACTCTCGTGCATGGAGCGTTCAATCTGCCCCAGGACGTCGCCCAGTTCGGGGTCGATGCTGAACTTCGTGGACAGATAAGGCTGCTCGTCCTGAGGAATCTCCTTCAACAACCAGCCGAGCGCTGTCTCTGAACGACCCTGCCCGTAAGAAGCAGCCGTGTCGATCCAGTTGATCCCGGCATCGAGCGCCATCCTGACGGCCTTGCGCCGCGTCTCATCATCCGCATCGATGAGGATGCCTCCAACGGCCCCCGCGCCGAAAACGATCTCCGATATCTCAAGTCCGGTGTTGCCATATGGTCGGTATTTCATTGTTGCCCCCTGATCGGTGGCCAGGCCCCTGCCGGGACCTATCCGTTGGGCCATCTATGCCCATTTGTTTGATGATCGAATTAAGGTCGTATGTAGCGTCTCAGAGCGTCGAGATGCTCATCGTAGTCAAACACGGGGTTCAACAAGAAATGCTCTGCTCCGGAGTCGATGATGGCATCGATCTGTTCATAGCAATGATCTGCTGGACCCCATATCGAGACCCGTGACGCCATCTCCGCGTTGCCGTAGTGATGCCCGAACCAGTCAGCAAGGCGTCGTTCGGCCCGATCGGCATCATCGTCGATAGCTACATAGACCCTTTTCGAGACCGGGTAGGTCGCCGGGTCACGATCCTCGGCATCCAGCGCATCGCGCAGCATGGCGACGCTCTCCCTGAAATCGTCTGCGCTGGAAGAGCCCGGCCCCATCCAGCCATCGCCGTACTTCGCGGCGCGCTTGATCGCCGCCTCGGCCCGGGCGCCAAACCACACCGGAGGCCGCGGCTTCTGAATCGGCTTCGGCGCCATTGAACCACCCGAAAGGTTGTACAACTCGCCTTCATACTCGACCATCTCGTTCTTCCAGAACGCGTCTATAAGTTCGAGAGCCTCATTAAAGCGACGTACGCGACGCCCGGACTCAAACCCGTACGCGGGTGCCTCCTTATCGCTGCCCCCGAGCCCGACGCCGACGATCAAGCGTCCTTCAGACAATACGTCCAACGTCGCCAGAGTCTTCGCCAGTTGCGGTGGGCTGCGGAGCGGCAGGACGAGCACGCTCACGCCGAGCCGGACTTTTTCAGTCACCGCGGCCAGGTAAGAAAGAAGCGCCAGCGGCTCCAGGCTAACGCTCGGTCCGATAATCCGTTCCTGAGTCCACAGGCTGTCGTAACCCAACTGTTCAGCACGCAACGAAATGTCACGTATGACTGCCAGATCAACGTTTCCGTCCGGGAACACCTGCGGAACGGCAAACCCTGCGCCTGAGTAACCCTGGTCCATACACGCGCTCCTTCAGTTGTGCAGCGATCCAAAGAGCGCGCCAAAACGCCCGCCCATGATGATCAAACCGCAGCTTACCGCGACGGACCACCATATGAGAGCGACGTCGCCGTATGGCATTCCCGCGGCCTACTCCTGAGTGCCGGACGCCCTGGAATCGAGCGAGTTCACCATACGAAAAGCCACCGGACGCAGGAATGACGCTATCTCGGCCGCAAGTTCTTTTGATGCGCCGCAATCGAGCAGCGCTAGTTCCATATGGCCAATCCATCGGGTGGCTCCGGTCTCTGTTACGCGGAACGGAGCGTGGCGTCGACGTAGTTGCCATGGCCCGATGTCAGTGGTGTAGCGCGGCTCCCCGCCCAGCCACTCCTCAAGGAAAAGCTTCTGTCGTGCACGACCCTGCTCCATGCTCGCCGGGAAGATGGGCCGCAACTCCGGGTCTTCGTCGATCAGATCGTAAAAACGATCAACGACCTTCTCTATGTTTTCGCGTCCCCCGAGGTCCTCAAACAACCGCTTGCGCGTGCCTGGCCCTCCGAGCACCGGTCCTTCGTCATTCTGGGCCGTGTTCAGCACGTGCAGACCCTCTGACATGGGTCGCGGTTCCCCCGAGTCCGGCTTCTCGCCCGGCCCTCCGGATATTCCAGACTCATCTGATTCGTTAATCATCCAGACCGTTCCTCAGGGCAATCCACAAGCCGTTCCAACGAAACCCGCCTGTCGGACAAGTTAAGCCACAACACTGGTCACTCGAAAACGACCCCAAATAATCACCGCTCCGCGGTTAGATCGCGTATTGCTTGAGGAGGTTGCGGGCGATGACAAGGCGCTGAATCTCCGATGTACCCTCGCCGATGATCATCAGAGGAGCATCACGATAGTAACGCTCCAGCGGCAGATCCTTGATGTACCCGTAACCGCCGTGGATGCGCATCGCGTCCATCGTCACCTCGGCACAGATCTCGGATGCGTACAGCTTGGCCATCCCGGCTTCCAGATCGATACGTGCGCCACTGTCCTTCTTTGCTGCGGCGTCGTACGTCATAAGCCTTGCCGCGTGGATCTTGGTCGCCATGTCCGCCAGCATGTTCTGAATAGTCTGGCGCTCGGCGATCTTCTTGCCGAAGGTTTCCCGCTCCTGCGCGTATTTGATAGCAAGCTCAAACGCTCCCGTCGCCACACCCACCGCTCGGGCGGCGATGTTGATTCGACCGGTCTCGAGCGCCTCCATCACTTGGTAGAAGCCCTTGCCCTCTTCACCGCCGACTAGAAGATCTGCCGATACGCGGTAGTCTTGGAAAATCAGCTCGGAGGTATCCACTCCCCGGTAACCGAGCTTATTCAGGTCCCTGCCCGCGGTGAAACCCGGACCCTTCTCGGCGATGAATGCGCTGATCCCGCGGTGCTGCGGGTCAATGTCTGTGTCGGTCTTCGCCAGAAGGAGGTAAACATCGCCGGTACGACCGTTCGTGATGAACAACTTGTTACCGTTGACTACGTACTCTTCGCCGTCCCTGACTGCCGTCGTCTGCAAGCTTGCGACATCGCTGCCACCGCCCGGCTCGGTCAGTGCCAGTCCGCCACGCTTTTCGCCCGAAGCCAGTTTTGGCAGCCACTCCCTCTTCTGCTCCTCGGTGCC
This sequence comes from Dehalococcoidia bacterium, assembly GCA_963580625.1. GTDB lineage: Bacteria > Chloroflexota > Dehalococcoidia > Lucifugimonadales > Lucifugimonadaceae. The sequence continues at coordinate 4,527 of CAUZKS010000133.1, forward strand.
GTGATTCACGATCGCGGCTGTGAGGATAGAGTGCGTACCAATCGGCGCCGTGATCGACATCCAGCCCTTGCAGAGCTCTTCGAACACCATCGCGTACGTGGTGTAGTCCAGCCCCATGCCCCCGTACTCCTCAGGGATCGTGATACCAAACAGCCCCATCTCGGCCATCTGCTCTACAAGCTCGGTGGGGTAGGTGTCGTTCTCGTCGTGTTCCGCGGCCTGCGGTACAACGTCCTTTTGGACGAACTCACGGACAGTGGCAACTATTTGGCGGCGTACTTCATCGATGTCGGCGGTGGTCATTTTTGGTCCTGTTGGCTCTGGATGCGTTCAACGAAATTTCGTACCCGGAATTGTGCGTCTCAATTGGGTGGGCGGCAAGGTGTCATCGCGTTAGATCACGGTCTGATCAGATACCTAGCCGCAAACGATAGCAATAATTTCGGCAACCACTATAGAATCCGGTCCCATGCCCACAAATGACGTGGATCGACTTCTCGCCAATTTTGAGACCGGGACCCTGTTGCGTCCTTCGGTCGATATCCCGAACTCCGTCGATCTGTCCCGTGCGATCGCGCGCCTTTCTGGCGACGGAACTATTCCTGCCGGAATCGGTTCCGAAACCATGATCCGTAAGTTGATCGGCGCGTCGGAACACATCGTGTTCGTCGTCGTAGACGGGCTCGGAATGACGTTGCTAGAGACGCTTCCTGAGGATTCCTTCCTTCGCGAAAATCTCGCGCTTGAACTGCGGTCCGTCTTCCCATCCACAACGTCCGCGGCGTTGACCACCCTCGCCACCGGAGCCTGGCCGTCAGAGCACGCCGTGATCGGCTGGTGGACGCACTTCACGGAAATACCCGGGCCTGCGACGGTGCTGCCGTTTATCAATCGGGTTACCGGCGCGCCACTCTCAGAGCACGGCATCAGCGCGGAGGCAGTATTTCCTCTTCCGTCGAGGATCTCCTCATTCGACAGAAGCACCGTTGGGATTCTTCCGATTCATCTCACCCGTAGCGTTTATTCCGGATACTCGCTTGGAAAGGCCATCCGCAGGGGCTACGGCTCGATTTCCGAAGGGGTAGAAGCGACGTTGACGAGACTCTCGGACGCTTCCGGCCCCACCTATACCTACCTGTATCTCCCGCAGGTCGATTCAGCGGCGCACACAAGTGGCGTCGGTAGCGAATCAACACGTGCCGCGCTCGCCGATGTGGACAGCGGTCTGGAACGCATTGCTCGAGATAAGCCGGATGCGACGAAGCTTGTCATCAGCGCCGATCACGGACATCTGGATGCTTTCCCACCAGATCCGATGCTCATTCGGGAAGACGACGAGCTAGGCCGTATGCTCCGATACGCCCCGTCCGGTGACGCGCGGGTCAACTACTACCACGTGCGCGAGGACGCTATTGACCGATTTGCTGACGCGTATGCCGATCGGATGCCTGACGACGTGGTACTCCTCACTCAGGACGA
>CAUZKS010000134.1:0-5999 GCA_963580625.1 Dehalococcoidia bacterium
CGTATAATCTCCCTTATCGACGACCGGAAGGTGATCGACCTTCCCGCAATGCTACGCTTGCTCGCGCAAGCGAGCATAGCGTTGCAGGCGGGGAAGATCCTCCGCCATCTTGGACTGTGGGAGGAAGGGGTCCGCGTGCAGACCGGAACCGATCCTCCCGGAGAACCCACGGCCGAGCCGTGGCACGCATCCAAGCCGCATCTACGTGAAAAAGCTCCCCGTCCGGCGGTTCGGGGACTACGAGGCCGAACTTGACTCACCCTGTCCTGTTTGTCATTGTTCAAGCATGAAAATGCCCTTTCAGACCGGCCCCAGCGGGCGCCTGTCCGTGCCGACTAAAAAGCGAGTTCCTATCAATTAGAGTTGCAGTCCGCATTCAGCAAAGGTCCGGAGGAATCGACTTGTCATCCACGGGATCGGAATTTGATGGTATAACGTGCCTCTAGCATGACAGAGCAACGAAAGACTCACGACGCCGCCCAGGGCGAGACGCCGGCGAAGGCGCGGGCGCCGTTAATCGGGGCCGGTGAGGCCGACCGCGACGCGGCGGGAACGTGGGAACCGCTGATCGATTGGACGTCGGTATTTCCCGGCAACCGGGGCATCGGGCGGGACGACAAGTACGGCCTGTTTGACGCCCCGGTGGGAACTCGCATGGAGGTCGAAGTCGGCGACATCTCCGAACCGATCATCGTCTCCGAGCGCCCCTGGGAGGGGCGCAACCAGACCATTCCGGTGGCCTACTGGGAGGAGGACGGCAGACACCACTTGCTGTACACCATCTACGACCGGAGCGCGAAGGTGGATCGCTCCGCGCGCGGCCTGGGCGCGGTGCGAACCTGCACCTGCTACGCGGTCAGCGACGACGCCGATCAGTGGGAGCGGCCCGACCTTGGGATGGTCGAGTTCGAAGGCTCAAAGGCCAACAATATCATTCCCATCACCTTGCATGGTACGCCATTCCAGGATCCCACCGCTCCGCCGAAAGAGCGGTTTCGAGCGATGGGTCAGATGGGGGAGAATTACGATCCGGATACCGGCGAGGTGCTGGAGAGCGTGGAAGCGGGGCGACGGTTAGCCGCCATGGATCTCGGTGGTCGTGATTACACCGGGCCGCGGGTGGCCTCCCGCCATTGGGTTGAAGGATGGACGTCGGCCGACGGCATCAACTGGGAAGAACGCGGCAAGGTGGCGGATATGCCGTCGGATGGCGGCAATGCCGCCCAGTTCGATTCTGAATCGGGCACCTACTTTGCCTACATCCGAATCGGCGGCATGGGGCGGCGGGCGATCGGTTTCACCCGCACCGACGACTTCTGGCACTGGCCCGAACCGGAACTGGTCCTCGCGCCGGATCCGCAGGATGATCCAGAGGTCTCCTTTTACGGCGCCAACTATTTCCGCTACCCGGGTCGCCCCGATCTGCATGCGCTCTTCCTTCACATCTACCACCAGCGAAGGGATCACATGGACAACCAGATCGCCTTCAGCCGGGATTGGACCCACTGGCAGCGGCCGGAGCGGCGCGCGGTGGTTCCGGCGGGACCCGCCGGCAGCGGCTACCAGGGGATCGTTCGGGTAGGATTGACGGGTCTGCATAGCCTCCCCGATGGCCGGTGGGCATGCCTGTTTGAAGGCCGCGATCAACTGCACAACGACGACGAGATGCAGCAGGCAGGGCAGATCCGTTGGGCGCGATGGCGGCCGCACCGTTTCTGCGGTGTGGTCGCCGATCGGGAAGGGCGGTTTACCATTCCCACCGTGACGCGTACCCGGGACACGCTTCGGCTCAATTATTGTTGCGCCTACGGCGGTTGGATCGAGGCGGAACTGATCTCCAACGTGCCGTCTCGGCTCAATCCCGATGCCCGCGCGCTGCCCGGCTTCTCCTTTGCGGAATCGGATCGGCTAATGGGGGATTCGCTCGAGGGCGCCGTGACCTGGCGCGGCAACCCGGACATCACGTCTGCCGGCGACACCGTGGCCATTCGCCTCCGCATGTTCCAGGCGAAGGTCTTCGCGTATTCGGTGTGAACTACAATCACGGTTCTTCGAGGAGGGTGAAGAGGATGTTGTCGGTGAACACGGGATCTTTGGTCATACCCAGGTGGTCGTTGAAGAGAAACATGACCTGGTCCCAGGCGATGGGGCTCTGCAGGTGCGGGGCCCACTCGCCGCCCTGGCGTTCGTCCATCAGCGCGCTGTATCTTGTGACCGTCCCGTCGCCGGGTCCGTGTTCTTTGATAAATGTTGTCTTGGTCTGACCTCGACAACAAAATGAACATCGAAACCGAACGGCTGCGAACACGACCGGACTATACGGCCTATGTGCCGAAGAGTCTGGACGGTTCGACACACGATACGGGCAATGAGCACTTTCTTGTGTTCGAGTCGCCGGATGGCGGCCTGGCGGCAGTGTGGACGCAGAGCACCGCCGAGGGTGAGGCCGACCAGCGCATCGTGTTCGCTCGCAGCCATGATGAAGGACGCAGTTGGACTCCGCCGCGCGTGATTGCTGGGCCTGCGCCGACTGAGGGAGGGATGGCCAGTTGGGGATTTCCTCTCGTCTCGAACTCCGGCCGGATCTACGTCATCTACAACCAGCGTATTGGTGTGAACGATCTGTTCACTCACACGACCGGCCTGATGGCGGGCATTCACAGCGCCGACGCCGGCAGAAGGCAGCTCATCACGATGGGCCAAATGGGGATCCGCCACACGGATTGACTGTAGCTCCCCGGCAGGAACGCGATCAAGCAAGGAACGGGTTGAATCAGAGTCTCTCGTCAGGGTTGTCATCGCGCTACCGCAGCGGGGAGAAATTGCCGCGGATTTGTTGAGGGTGCTGAGGGTAGCCAAACCCGAATGAACGCCAACGGCCCGCCCGAAACGCTGCGCGTATGCGCTGCGGGCGGGCGTTCCGTCATACATCCCAGGGTTGGTTCAGACCGAAGGTTGGAACCAACCCTGAGTTTACACCAGAAGGAGAAGCACAACACCAACGGTGTTGCGTCAATGTCACACGGGATCGGGTACGGTGGGTATGACACAACCCGTTGGGGTTGATTTCCTTTGGTTTTTGCATACCCAGGGTTGGACCGTCTCTTCGAGCCGTTCCAACCCTGGGCTGTACGAGGAAACCCCTTCGGGGTTGGCTCTCATCGGGTTCGGCGGACTAAAGTCCGCCACGACAAACGCGGAATAAATTCCACGCTACGTTGAGTGGGCGTACCGGAGTAGCGCGGTCTTCAGTCCGGCATGTCAGTGCGTCACTGCGCAGACATAAAAACCCCGGGTCGGGGAGGCCCGACCCGGGGTTCAAGAACAATTTGCCGTTGGGGGGATTCAGTCGTCGCGCTGCATGCGTCGGCGGGCCGCGGCGGCCACGAGTCCGCCCAGGGCGAGGAGCATCGCGGTGCCGGGTTCGGGGATGACTACGTCGAGCCCGTTGCCCATCACCCCGCCCTCGAAGATGGACTGCAGCTCCACCCCGGTCAGGGCGCGGTTGAAGATGGCATGCTCGTCTCGCAGTCCGTTAAAGCCGCCGGCGCCGCCGATTCGGCCCAGGGCGAGATCCCTCGAGCTTGTACCTACCGTATTGCTAAAGGTGCCGCTGTTCTCGAAGCGACTCGCCCAGGGTTGGCTGATCGGGGCCAGGATGACCGTCCCGTCCGTGCCGTCGTAGGAGCCGGCGACAAAGTACCACTCGTCCGTCGCAAATCCGTCAAATCCGGTGTCGATCGTTGTCGTCGAGCTGCTCGAGTCTTCGTCTTTCGTCGTAAATGTGAGCGACGGAACCTGGCCCTGATTGCCTGCAATAATACTGAGGCGATAGCCGTTGTTTGCCCCGCCGCGGTCGGTATCAAAGAAGTGATTGTTTCCCGTGCCGGGGTTTCCCGCATCACCGGGATTCAGAACGGAAATGTTCATCCAGCCGGTGACGGCAAACGCCCCGGCCCCTTCCTGCTTGGTTGCCGCGGTCCCCACGGTCAGGTAATCGCTTTTCTGGCCGGCCCATGCTGCACCGTCGTCCGTGGTGATCCATGCCTGGCCTGAGATGCCGCTTCCGCCGAACGTGCTTGTCGCGGTGGAATCATCGATCAGCGAGGCATTATTCCCATTGCCGGTCCAGTCGGTTGCGGTGGTGGATGCGGCGGCATCTTCAAATTGCCAATAAGCAACCACATCGCCTCCGACGATGGCAGCTTGAGAGGTCTGCGTAACCAGTCCCATGGTTGCGGTGATGGCAGTTGCAGTTATCGCGATTCGGCTTTTCGTGCTCATTATGAACGCTCTCCATTTCAGTTCGGTTCGAACTCGGTTACTGGATGTTCTTTTCCTACTGGAACCCACCCCAGTGAGCCACAATCAACCTCAGAGGTCAAAAAAAAACGATTTTTTTTTGAATTGGCGGCACCACCTGATACTATCGTCGTGTGAGACAGGGAGCATACTGTGACCCTCATAGACCGCCATTCATTCGACTCATCTGTGCAACCGACTGCGATCAAACAGTTTACGCTCTATTCCGGGCGAATCCCCAGGCAGCCAGATTGGTATACAAAAGTATACACCATTTACGCCGGCTGGAAGCCCGCTTGCTACCCGGTCTGCTCCGGTCAAACGTTTTCGCTTTGGCCTCTTTTGGCCCCCTTTTGTCCTTACGCTAAACAGGCGAGCCGCCTGTTTTTGAGGGTAGACAATGGAGCAGACCATTAGGCGGATAAGATGGATAGGACAAATTAGTCGGCAAGGAGAAGAGAGCACATGAAGAGAAAACATTTCTCATGGCGGCTACCGGCGGCGGGGCTGCTCATGGCAGTGCCTACTGCCCAGGCCCAACTCGATGAATCCAAACTTCTGGCTTACTGGAAGCTGGACGATGCCGGCGGCTCCACCACCGCGGTGGATTCTTCGGGCAACGGCAAGGATGCCGCGGTGAGCAACAACAGCGCGGCGGCCGACACCTTCGGGGTGGCCGGCCAGGTAGGGACGGCCTGGCAGACGGGCACCGACCCGACCGACTACCCCAACATGCTCAGCGACTATCTGCAGGCATCGGACGCCGATGGGGCGCTGCAGAACGTGGCGAGCAACTCCTTTACCTTGACCGGCTGGTTCAAGGCGAACGATCTCAACACCAGCGGGAGCACTTTCCTCTTTGGCAACGCCTTCGCCGGCGGGATCGGGGCCACCGTGGTCCTGCATACCGGCGAACACTTCGGGATCGATCCGGCCACCAACACCGACACCAACGGCCACTCCACGCTGGTACTGCGCGTGGGCGGCATCGATTCGGTGCCGTTTCCGGGCGGGGAAATCCGGGTGTGGGAACCGCTGACCGGGACCGGACTGCTCAGCACTGCGCACTGGTATTTTTGGGCGGCGCGTTCCGACCGGGGCGCGGGGGGAACACTCAGCGTCTGGTGGATCCGGGCCGATCAGGCCTTTGCCGTGGGTGCGCGGTCCAACGGCGGATCGAGCGGCACCCAGGCAGGCGATGGGCCCCCCACTCTGGGAAATCCCGATGCGCCCGGCGGATTTGACGGCCTCATGGATGAAGTCACCGTGTGGGATACGGCCCTGTCCGACGAGGATGTGCAAACGATCTTCGAGGCCGGCGCGGCCGGGCAGAATATCACGGTGCTGGATCTGACTCCGCGATTCACTGCCGTGGGCGCGGAGGCACAGACCGGCCTGCAGTTCCAGAGCGACACCGGCACCACCTACCGCCTGGAGTTCAAGAACGCTCCGGGCGACACCGAATTCACCCAGACCGGGTACGAAATCGTGGGGGATGGAGGCCAGCTAAAGGCCTTCGATCCGGGCGGGTTCAGCACACAACGTATCTATCAAGTGGTGGAACAGTAATCTTCTAAACATTTATTTGAGGCGAATCGAATGAACATGAAAACGCTAATTCTAACATGCGCTGGACTGGCGATCAGCATTCTGTCTGCGCAGGCAGGCACCCTGAATTCGACCGGCCTTCTCGCCTA
>CAUZKS010000135.1:0-5944 GCA_963580625.1 Dehalococcoidia bacterium
GGGAGAACTTTGACCTGGCCGCCTCGACTGTGTCCCTTGGATTGCGAGACATCGGTATCGCAATTGACAGGGCGCCTTCCTCGCTTGAATCCCGAAATCTTCAGGCTGTCGGGCTAAACGTCACCTCGGCGCTGGAGTCGATCGAGGAGTCTCGCAGGGGTTTACGGCAGGGCATTCCGGAGCCGGAGGACGGCATGGTCTGCTGGCTCTCGGCACGTCCGCCAAACGGGCCGACAGCTGTTGGCGGAGCGCCACTGGCCGTAGGGCCGGCGCTGCGGGATACTTTGTTTGAACGAGAGCGTTGCGTAGTTCTGACGAGCGGAACGCTGGCCGACGAGGGCCGGTTCGACAGGGTTCGTGAAACGCTTGGAGTTGCAAGTGGCCGAGAGGTCGCACTTGGATCCCCGTTCGATTTCAAAAAAGCGGCACTTGTACTCGTGCCGGGCGACATTCCCGAACCCAACCGCCCCGGGTTCAACGAAGGCGTTGCCCAGGCAATCAAGGACGTGGCGACGGTTCTAAAGGATCGGACGCTCGTGCTGTTCACGTCAAACTCGGCACTGAACGCTACGCGAAGTGCTATCAGATCGTCGCTTCAAGCAGAGGGCATCAAGCTGGTTGCACAAGGGATCGATGGTCCGCCGCATCGCGTGATGAGGGCACTTGACGCCAACAAAGCGACGGTCGCACTCGGGGCTGCAAGCCTGTGGGAAGGCGTGGATCTTGAGGAATCGTCGATCGGTGCTCTCATGATCGCCCGCCTACCGTTTCCTGTGCCCAGCGACCCGGTGTTCTCGGCACGATCCGAGTTATACGACGATGGATTTGGTGACTACGCCGTTCCGTCTGCCGTGCTCCGGTTCCGACAGGGGTTTGGACGGCTTATACGCAGTCGGTCTGACCGGGGCGTGTTCATAGTCCTCGACTCACGTATGGCCACACGCGGCTACGGCGCCGCATTCCGCGACGCTCTGCCGGGATGCGATATAGAGGTGGTAAGAGCGTCTGAACTGGCAGCCCGTGTTAGCCGCTGGCATGAAGAGTCCCGCGCCGAGACGACGGGGTGATCGACCAGATTTCGACCGAAGGCACGTTCTTCCCGGTCACCGAGATTGACCTGCCGGGCACGATAGACGGCGGGCAATCGTTTCGCTGGCACGTGATTGAAGGCGATGGCGGATCGCCTGACCTTGTTGGGTACAGGGGCGTAGTCGGGCGTTCGGTGCTTGAAGTGAGGGCGGCTGGCGGCGGTCTTTTAGTGATGGCCGCGTCCGGAGAACCTGCTGACGTGGACGCGATTCGCTCCTACCTGGGTCTTGAAGACGATCTGGTTGGGCTACGCACGAAGTATGCGAACGACCCGGGCCTTGGACTGGCGCTTTACGACTATCTGGGGTTGCGATTGCTCAAGCAGGATCCGTGGGAGTGCCTCTGCGGGTTCATCTGTTCGGCGACGTCCAATGTCCCGAGAATCAAGTTGAATATGGGCGCGCTCGCTTCTAACTATGGTGAGCGGATCGGTCCCGAACCAGGCGATTTTGCTTTTCCGGGACCGGAAGCGATCGCAGCGGCTGGCGAACAAGCTGCACGTGATCTGGCATGGGGCTTCCGGGCGCGCTACCTGGAGGGCGCGGCGATCGCCGTGGCTTCCGGGAAGTTCGTGCTGGAGCAATTGCTGGATATGTCCTATGAAGAAGCCCGCGACGCGCTCGTGACACTGGACGGCATTGGTCCGAAGATCGCCGACTGCGTGCTGGCGTTTTCCCTTCAGAAGGGGGAGGCATTCCCGGTCGATCGTTGGGTTCGTAGGGCAATGGAGGAGTGGTACGGGGCGTCAGAGAAGATGTCCAACGATGCGATCGGTCAGATGGGGCGGGATCGATTCGGCGAGGACGCCGCGTACGCCCAGCAGTACTTGTTCCACCGGCAACGGCTGGCGGCACGGGACTAGGGGCTTTCTGTAAGGGCGGCGGGTTGCGCTTCCTGATCGCTTGTCTGAAAAACCGTAGGGGTGACTGATTATCCGTCCTCGGGTCGATACCAATCGCCCCGTACGACCGTCGTTGTGGTGGTTGGGCGGTTTTCACAACAGACTGTCATCCTGAGTCCGAAAGGAAGGATATCCCGGGTTGTCCCCACTCGGACACCAGGTCAGCGCAGTCGGCGAGTGTTGGCCGTCTTCGGGCGGGTTTTACGGGCTTCTATTCCTCTATTAAGTGTTAAGGGAGTCACAGCCTTCCTGAGTGACCCGAGAGGTCGGGAATTCTTCGCCTTGCACGGAAGGATCAGAATGACAGTCGGGACGTGATTGGCTCCCCAGGCTTCTCGTCCAGCTATCGAACTCGACCGGCTAGAATCAGGATCGTCGCCTAACGGTTTTTCCCGTTGGACAGCATCACCGGCAGCCGGCGTTTCACGAGCGTCAACTCGTCATCTCGGGTTCCGACGGTTCTGTCCAACCGCGCGCGACGCAGCTCATCAAGCAACCGGCCGATCAACGGTCCCCGGGGGACGCCTGCTTCCAGGAGGTCGTCCCCGGAGAGTATCGGCTCCCGGAAGCGCAGTTCCTCCAACCATGAGCGCAGCGCCGCACGTTGCCGGGTTGCCGGCGCTAGTTGGAGTTGGGCCTCAAGCGCAAGTATCGGGAATCCCGAAAGCACCTCGGCTATCTCGCTTGGACGAAGATCGGAGCGTTCGAGTACGGAAGCGATCTCCTGATACGTTGATCCCGCGCCCAGCGCCTCCCGCCAATCGGCGGGTGGATCGAGCCTTTCGATCAACGTCTCAGCCTCGGATTTCGTGAGTCGAGCGCCGATCAGTGAAACATGGAATAAAGGCTCGCGATCGGGTGTGTCCTTGATCGCTTGCAGTGATCGACTGGAGATTCGGAACGCTGGAGAGATAGAGCCAAGAACACCAAGTTCTTCCGCTCGGCTCAAAGCCTCTGCTCGACTGGTCTCTCCCAGAATGTATCGAAAATCCGCCAGTACCCGCGCCGGAGATACGGCGTCAAAGCGGGCACCGTCTCGTTGCATGTCGTCGATAGTCGAACCTTGAATATTGAAACCCAGGCGGGTCTCGTATCGTACAGCCCGAAGCGCACGTGTCGGGTCGTCAGCAAAGCTGTCGGCGTGGAGTGTTTTGATCCGCTTCATCATCAGATCGGACATCCCACCATGTGGGTCGATTAGTTCACCCCAGCAGTTGCTCGACAGGTCGATCGCCATCGCATTGATAGTGAAATCTCGTCGGGCCAGGTCCTCAATGATGCCGGATGGCGTCACATTAGGAAGCGCGCCGGGATGCTCATACGTTTCGACTCGAGCGGTCGCCACGTCGATCGTGAGAGTGTCGGTTTCGATGGCCGCGGTCCCAAATTTGGAGACCTTCGTGACCTGCCCATCTAGTTCGTTGGAGAGTGCGGCCGCGTAACCGGGCCCGTTCCCGACCACGGACAGGTCGATATCGACCGAGCTCTCGCCTCGCACCAGATCACGCACCATGCCACCGACTAGATATAGTTCCTGAACTTTTACCGTCTCTCGGGATGCCACGAGCGCGGCGGAACGCAGTGCATCAAGGATCGGTTGGGGCACTGAGCGTTTCATCAGGTTGGCGACGTTGGGCATAGTGATCCGGAGGGGCAGGGAGTTGGCATGATTCGGGACGTTTTCGGGGCCGAATCTCAGTCTAGCGGAGGGTGCTCCAAACGGCCCTGTATAACTGTCACAGGTAATCGGCTTTTGACCCGGCTTCGTAGGCTAACTAAACTATCGGGGCTTCCGACGATCTGACGGTCGATGTGTAGAGGTCGGATGCATCAAAGAGCGGAGGGACCGACTTGACGACAAAAGACGTTATCAAGACCGAGATTTTTATCGACTTCACCTGACCGTGGGTCAAACAGGCGGGCAGTTGGCTCGCTGACGTGAGGGAAGAACTTGGCGACGAGCTGGAGATCACCTGGCGGAGCTTTGCTCTTGAGCAGGTGAACAGCAAGGAAGGCGATGACTGGAAGGCGTGGGAGCAGGGCCCGGACTACGAGAGCCGCGGACTACTCGCACTGTGCGCCGGTGAAGCGTCCAAGGGCCAGGGCAATAAACTGCACAACGTATTCTTCATGAAACTGCTTGAAGCACGTCACGTAGACCGTAAAGACGTCCGCGAGCGAGACGTGATCCTTGAGATCGCCCGAGACAGCGGTCTGGACATGGGCAGCTTTGAGAAAGAGCTGGACGATCCCGAGACCCTGAAGAAGGTTGCAGCGGACCACGAACGGGCGGCAGAACTGGGTATTTTCGGCACGCCGACATTCGTGTTTGCGGACTCCCCACCGACCTTTGTGAAGACTTACACGCCCCCGAAAAACGAGGCCGTTGCGGCGTTCCGCCACTTCATCGCCCTTTCTCGGGACAGCAAACTTTTCGGCGAGATCAAGCGCCCGCAGCCGCCGTGGCCACGTGGCGTTTTCGAAGACGACAAGTAGAGATACTGCGTGCCCGGGCATTTTGCAGATGATGCACGTCTGGGTGAGCTTGAGGAGCGACTTGGTGTCCGGTTCAAGGACAGGTCGCTCCTCAGGCTCGCGCTCACGCATAGCTCGTACCTGAACGAGAATCCATCGGAGTCTCTCGAATCTAACGAGCGGCTTGAGTTCTTGGGCGACGCTATTCTCGGCGTCGGAATAGGGCATCACCTCTTCCATGACGCTCCGGAAGCAGAAGAGGGCGATCTCACCGCAATTCGCTCGCAGGTGGTCCGAGAACGTGCTCTTGCACTGGCGGCAGGGCGGGTCGGCCTGGGCAGTTATCTAACTCTAGGTCGTGGTGAAGACGCCAACGGTGGACGCGCGAGATCGTCAATCTTGGCGGACGCTTTTGAAGCCGTAATCGGTGCAATCATGGAGGATCAGGGCTACGAAATGGCCTCTGAGTTCGTCGTCCGGTACCTGGAACCTGAACTTACTGCGGCGATGAGCGCAGGTTCGCCAAAGGACCCGAAGTCGCTTCTTCAAGAGCGCGTCCAGGCGAATGGCGCAGCTCCGCCCGTATACCGAGTCCTGCAAGAGGACGAACAGAACGAATACGGACGGTTCACCGTGGAGGTTCTGATCGCAGGAAACGCCATCGCCACCGGAGTGGGACGCAGGAAGTTGGATGCCGAACGTATGGCGGCGAGTAAGGCACTTGATTCTGAAGTGTTTGCGATAACGCCGACAGATCATTGTGTTTCCGGCGCCGCTGACGACGATAATTGATACCGAAGAGTCCCGGCCCTCTAACCACTCATCGATGAGACGCTGCCTAACGGACGAGGGAGATCGACCTGCTTAGACTTTTTCGGCGCAAAGGAAAGACCGAATCAAGCTCCTCAAAGACCGGGGCGCTGTGGTCTCGATCTATAGGCGCTCTGTTCCGACGCACCGCGCTCGATGACGATTTCTGGGATGACCTTGAAGAGTCCTTGATCGTTGCAGATGTCGGAGCGCTTACGACCATGGAACTGCTGGATACCCTGCGCGACCGCGTTTCCGACGAAGGGTTGAAGGAACCGTCCGATGTGTGTGCACTTCTCCGTGAAGAGATGACGGCGCGTCTGGGGAATACCGGCGCCGGCAATACATTATCTGAAGACATCGATACCGCCGTGTTGATTGTTGGCGTGAACGGCGCAGGCAAGACGACGACTATCGCCAAACTGGCCCATACGGCAAAAGCCAATGATCAAAAGGTAATACTCGCCGCGGCTGATACGTTCAGGGCTGGCGCCATCGAGCAGCTTCAGATCTGGGGCGAACGGGTGGGTGTCGATGTGATCGCCCACCAGGCCGGGGGCGACCCAGGAGCGGTCGCCTTTGATGCGATGGAGGCCGCCCGGGCGCGTAACGCCAACTTGGTGATCATCGATACCGCAGGCCGCCTGCATACCCAGACGAACCTGATGG